>CAZFVX010000010.1:5913-8339 GCA_964522675.1 uncultured archaeon | reverse complement strand
AAATTTCATTCCCGAGAATTGGCCCGTATTGTCTGGAAATTATGTGATTGGAAACCCTAAATCCCATATTGCCATATGCACTATTGCAAGTAAATTAAATTTCCCGAAGGACTTATTTGCTATTTGTGGAGAAATGAGAACTGAAAATTTAGGCGTGGAAAGAGTTGTTATAAACACGATTTCAAATTCTCATATAAGATACTTAATTATTTGTGGAAAAGAATCCCAAGGTCATTCTTCTGGACAAACCTTAAAGGCTTTATGGGAAAATGGGATTAATGAAGAAAAAAGAATAATTGGTTCTAAGGGGGCAATTCCTTATGTTGAAAACTTGACAGAAGATGCAATAAAAAGATTTCAAAAGCAAATAATAAAAGTTATTGATCTAATAGGAGAAGTTAATGAAGAAAAAATTATAAATGTAATAAAAAATTTACCCAAAGAAGAACCATACCCAGAAGGATATTTTTTAGTAAAGGAAATGAAAGAAGGAGAAAATGAAACTAGCGAATTCGATGTTACTATATCAGAAAATATTTATTTAGACCCTGTAAAATTTATTGTAGGGGATTAAATGTTTAAGTACAAAAAAGAGCAAAAAACAATTGAAATTAATGGAATAAAAATCGGTGGCAGGAATCCAATAGTTTTAATAGGGACAATTTTTTATAAAGAAGAAAAAAACAGAAATGATTTTAATTATATAGAAAGTTTAGTTAACAACATTTTAGAACTTTCAGAAAAAAATGAAATTCCCTTTTTACTTGATGTTTTTATTGATGAAAAAGATGATTTTGAAAAAACAATTAATTTCACTTCTAAATTTAAAATCCCCTTTTTAATTGATTCTCACGATTGGGAAACGAGAATAAAAAGTTTTAAATTCTGTAAAGAGGTTGGCCTCATGGATTCTGTAATTTACAACTCATTTAATCCTGGCATGCCTTTAGAAGAAAAAGAAGAACTAAAAACTTTAAGACCAAAAAATGCTTTACTTTTAGCCTTTAACCCAGTAAATAATTCCATTCCAGGAAAAATAGAAACAATTAAGAAAAAACTTTTACCTGTTGCTCAATTATCTGGAGTAAGGAATATATTATTAGATTCTGGTTCAATGCCAATTGGAAATAAATCCTTAGAAAGCATAAAAGCGGTTATTGCATTAAAATCGAATTTTGGATATCCCACGGGTTGTGGAATTCATAACATAGTTTCTTCTTGGATAAAAGAAAAAGAATTTGATAAAGAAATTAAAAATATTTGTGATTCAAGTTTGACAGCGTGCCAAGCAATTTTAGGAGCAGATTTTATTATGTATGGTCCAATAGAATCTTCTTATAGAGTTTTCCCCGTTATAAGAATGATTCAGGATGTGTTAAACGATGGTTGAAAAAATTAAGGCATGGCACAAGGAAAGTGAGGTTAAATTGGATGAAAAGGGATTTTTTTTAATTTTTATTGATAAAGAAAAAAACAAAATAATAGTTGAACATCACTTAAATGTGAAAAGCAATGGAATGATAAAAACGGGAAAATTAAATAAAATAATTGAAGGCGAAAATGCGGAAGAGATTTGCCATACAATTATTAGGGAGGGTTTGCTTTCTGATTTGGCGCACGCATCTTACTTGGGAAGAGAATTACAAAAAGCAGAAATTGCATTAAAAAATAATATGGATTATGTACAAGATGAAGAATTGGGAGGTTTTAAAAATGGGTGAATATGGTCCAATAATAATTTCCGCCCAAACCTTGGGCGAGGCATGGGAAAGAGCTGTAATAGCTATGATGAAAAGAGGTTATGAGAGATGGGTTGAAGCACCTGAATATCAGAAATGGACAAAGGATAATCCAATGTTTATAATGGTAAAAAACCCAATGGCACAACCAAGATTATCTCCTTTAGCAAAAACAACAATAGAAATTGTAGAGGATTATGCTGAAAAATTCTTAAAGGGGATGGATCCAGAAAAAGAAAATCAATTTGATTACACTTATCATTCAAGATTAATGCATTATCCCGATTGCAAGGTAAGGGCCTTTATGCCAAACATAACAAACGATGAACAGTTAAAGGAACATGTGCAAAAGGTTTCTGGGGGAAAATGCATCGTTCAAAGAATTAATCAAGTTGAAGAGGCAATAAAAATATTTAAAAAAGATCCTTCAAGACGTTCTGTTGTCATGCATACATGGATTCCTTTAAGGGATTTAGCAAAATTCACACCAGAAAGAAAAGACACATCTTCTCCTTGCTTAGTTTTAATTCATCCACAGTTAGTTGAAAATGCTTTACATTTTAACGTTGTAATGAAAACTAATGATTTATTTAATGCTTGGCCGGGAAACGCATATGCATTCTCTAGTTTACAAAAATACATGGCAGAAGAGTTGGGGGTTGATGTTGGTCATTACACGCATTTCTC
>CAZFVX010000010.1:4048-5813 GCA_964522675.1 uncultured archaeon | reverse complement strand
TATAATTATGATTTTGCCTGACCATGAGATTAAGAAGTGTTTAAGAGAGGGAAAGGTTATTATTGAGCCTTTGGAGGATTTGGATAAACAAGTTCAAGCGGCTTGGATCGATTTAAGACTTGATTCTGAATTTAAGATTTTTAAAAGACTTGATAAACCTTATATTGATGTTAAAAACCCGGGAGAATATGCAGAAGATTTAAATACAAATGGAAAGCCATTAATTCTTCACCCGGGAGAATTTGTAATTGGGATAACAAAAGAAAAAATTAAAATACCGAGTGATTTAGCGGGATATGTTGATGGAAGGTCTTCTTTAGGTAGATTAGGTATAACAGCACACATAACTTCTGGCTGGATTGACCCGGGGTTTTCGGGAAGACTTGCATTAGAAATCTCAAATTTGGGAAAAATGCCCGTTGCACTTTATCCCGGAATGAAAATATGTAAATTGGTTTTAATTAAATTAAATTCACCGGCGGAATTACCTTATGATAAAAGAAAAGATGCAAAATACTCTCAGCAAGAAAAAGTTATGGAAAGTAAAATACATAAAGAATTTTAATTCTCAAACTAAATAAGGATTAGATGAGAGAAAGATATAATTTACCTTTAATAGTTGCAGTCCTTAATTTATTATTTATAATTTTTCTTAATTTTTTACCTAAATTCCCCTTATCGTTTCCAGCAAATCCCTTTTATTGGAATATTTTAGGATTGATTTTTATTGCTTTGGGCTTAAATGTAATGTTAATCGCACAAAAAGTTAATGAAAGTTATTTTTCAAAACCAAAAAAAGTTAAAAAATTAATAACCCATGGGGTTTATTCTAATATAAGACATCCCGGTTATGCTGGCTTTATTTTAATTAATTTGGGAGTTTTCTTTATATTTAAAGATTTTTTTGCATTAGTTATAACTTCTGCTTTCATTCTTTTTTGGTATTTTTTGGCGAGGTTTGAAGAAAAAATTCTTATAAGGAAATATGAAAAACAATATTTAGAATATATGAAAAAAACACCTATGTTCTTTCCAAATTCAATAAAAAAATTAATCATGATTATAGTGGCGATTTTTATTATAATTTTACTTTTGTTCCCTTAAACTTAACAAGTTTTATAAATTTATCTATATATTTTTAATAATTAAATTAAAAAGTGATTTTATGGCAAAATTAAGACCCGCAAAATGTTATAGAAAATTGGAAAGACCTTATACAAGAAAGTCAAAGAAAAAACCTAGAATAAGCTATGTAAAAGGCGTTCCCGAGAGCAAAATAAGGAAATTTGAAACCGGTGATAGATATAAGAAATTTCCATTGAGAATGTTTTTAGTTGCAAGAAGAAGTGTTCAAATTAGACATAATGCTTTAGAAGCGGCAAGAATTGCTTCAAATAAATTTTTATCAACAAAATTAGGTAATGAGTTTTTCTTAAAAATACTGGTTTATCCCCACCACGTTTTAAGGGAAAATAAACTCGCTACAGGTGCTGGTGCGGATAGATATTCCCAAGGTATGAGACTTGCTTTTGGAAAACCAATTGGTACAGCGGCAAGAGTTAAAGAAAACCAAAAATTAATTGAAGTGAGAGTTAATGAAGATGGGGAAAATATGGGAAAAGAAGCGTTAAAAAGAGCTTCTATGAAATTACCAACACCTTGTAAAATTATAATTGAACAAAAAAATGCATGATGGTGAAAAATATGTATAAAACCCCAAATCAATATTATACTGAATGTGGATATTCTTGTAATCCTTATTTTA
>CAZFVX010000010.1:0-3948 GCA_964522675.1 uncultured archaeon | reverse complement strand
CCTTGGTTTTGGGTTTAAGAAAAATCCAAATCTGATTAGTAAAATTCTTATTTTACTTCTTCTAATAATAATATATTGAAAATCGAGGTGATGGTTTTGTATATTTTAGAGTTAAAAGACGTTAGAAAAGATACAAAGGGCGTTGGCGGTAAAGGAGGAAATTTGGGAGAGATGTTTAATTCTGGTTTACCCGTTCCCGATGCTTTTATCGTAACCACAAAAGCTTATGAAAAATTTTTAGAAAAAACAAAAATAAAGAAAAAAATCTTTGATCTTCTTAAAAAAACCGATGTAAACAAAACAGAGCAATTACAAAAAAACACAGCAAAAATTAGAAAAATAATTGAAAAAGCAAAAATCCCAAAAGATATAGAAGAAGCAATTATTAAGGCCTATGAAAAACTTTCAAAAAAATCTGGAAAAAAAGAAGAATATGTTGCCGTTAGGAGTTCAGCGACGGCCGAGGATATCCCAAGCATTGGCGGCGATGAGTTTGTCTTAGTTAAAATAAATGGAATAATAAATCATATTAAAATGAAAGACCTTTTCAAGGCACATAAGTATTCTATGATTGAAGCCCTTACTATGAAGGATGGTGATTTAAAATGGCAAAAAGTAAGCGAAATTTACAAACATTGGATTGATAGTACACTTTTTAAAATTTTAACAAGAACGGGGAGAGAACTAATAGTTTCACCAAATCATTCACTAATAATTTTGGACAAAAAGACACTAAAACCCGATGTAATCCCTTCTATAAAAGAAATAAAAAATAAGAAAATTAAAGTCCCAACTATAAGGAAAATTCCCGCTAATGATAAATTTTTAGAATATCTTGATTTAAGAGAAATTTTTGAAGAGAAATCCTTTGCCATTCACGAAAATAAGATAAAAATTTTAAATAAATCAAACAATTGGAAAATACAAAAGGGTTTACCTTGGAAATTAAAAATAACAAAAAATTTACTTTACTTTATTGGGATTTTCTTAGCAGATGGAACTATAGATACTTATTCAAATAGAAGTGTAATAATTACTAATTCTTCTAAGGAAGTTCAAGAAAAAGTAAAAAAATTTGCTGAAAAGATTGGAATTAATGCAAAGTGTGATAAAAAATTTTCAATAAGATTACATTCAAAAGTTCTTACAGAATTTTTAATTAAATTAACATTAAGTTCTTATCCTAAGAAAAAAGGAAAAGGAAATATAGGTAGATTAAAAAAGGTTCCAAATTTCGTTTTTAATATCGAACCCAAATTAATTGGTGAATTTTTAAAGGGCTGTTTCGATGGTGATGGTGGTGTTGGAAAAGAAAGTATCGAATTTTATAATAAATCTAAAGAATTGATAAGTGGTATAATAAAACTTTTAGAAATTATTGGAATCGAGGCATATATAAAAAGAAGAAAAGATGCTTATAAAATTTACATACCCGAAAGAGAAGCTAAGAAATTTAAAGATTTCATTGGTTTTCAAATTAAAGAAAAACAAAAGAAACTTCAAAAATTAATTCAAAATTACAAATCACGCGAAAAACACTTTGATTTTATTGAAGTATTTGAAATAGAAAAGGAATTTTTTAGAACCCATTTAGAAAAAAACCTTCCAAGATCTTTAGTTAAAGTTCCTTATTGTCCAATCTGTGGTAAAAATCTTGAAAAAACAAGTTATTATAAAGATAAGACTAGATATCGTTGTGTAAATTGTAAGAAAACATTTTATGAAAATGATGTAATCCAAAATGTTGAATTAAAATATAAATATTGGGATGAGAAAGGGAGATTTAAGCCAGGAATTATACCATGGAATAAAGGAAAGAAAAAAGGTAGATTTGGAGCAAAAACTCTTTCCAAAATAGCGGAAAAATATAAAATGGAAAATGAAATACAATCGCTCTTTAAGGATATTAGATGGGAAGATGTAGTAAAAATAGAACCAATAAAATATAAAGGATATGTTTATGATTTTGTTATTCCCGAAACCGAGAATTTTGCCGCAGGGTTAGGTGGAATAATTACTCATAATTCTGCATCATTTGCAGGTCAACAGTTAACTTTATTGAATGTAAAGGGGAAGAAAAATGTTATCAATGCCGTTAAGAAATGTTGGGCTTCTTTATTCACCTCAAGGGCAACTTTTTACAGGGCTAAAAGGGGGTTTGAACATGAAAAAGTTTTAATTGCTGTTCCCGTTCAAAAGCAATTGGGAGCCTTAAAAAAAGAAGATTATTTAAAAGGAAAATATAAGGCTGGCGTTGGCTTTACAGTTCATCCAGCCACCGGTGAAAAGAATAAAATAGTTATAGAAGGTTCTTGGGGTCAAGGAGAATCTGTAGTTTCTGGTTCTGTAACCCCAGATACTTATGTAATTGATAAGAAAACTGGAAAAATTTTAGAGAAACACATAGCAAAAAAGGATAAAATGAGAATAACCAAATTAAAAGGTGGTTTATTAGAAATTAATGTTCCCAAAGAAATGCAAGAAAAGCAATGTTTAACAAAAGAAGAATTAAAACAATTATGGAAACTTGCATTAAAATTAGAAAAGCATTACAAATTCCCTCAAGATTTTGAATGGGCTTCTGAAAATGGAAAGGTTTATTTGGTTCAATCAAGACCCGTAACTGTTTTTTATGAAAAAGGGAAAAAGGAAATTAAAGTTAAGGAAAAGCCAATATTAGAAGGTTTATCTGCTTCTCCGGGGGTTGCAATAGGGAAAGTAAAAATAGTTTTAACTCCTAAAGAAGCGGCAAAGAAATTAAAAAAAGGTGATATTTTAGTTACTAAAATGACATCCCCCGATTGGGTTCCGTTTATGAAAATAGCTGGCGGAATAATAACCTCAGAGGGTGGTATAACTGCTCATGCCGCGATTGTTTCAAGGGAATTGGGGATTCCTTGTATAGTTGGCGCAAATCAAGCTTTGAAGGTTTTAAGGGATGATATGCTAATAACTTTGGATTCAAGAAAGGGATTAGTTTATGAAGGTGAGATTAATGAATTGTTAGAAAGAGAAAAAGCTTTAGAGGTTTCTGTGGAAGAAGTTAAAAAATTAAAAACAAAAACAAAAATCCTCATGAACTTGGGGGAACCAGAGGAAATAAAAAGATATAAAGAGTTACCTTTTGAGGGAATAGGTTTAATGAGAGTTGAGTTTATAATAGCGAGTTGGGTTGGAGAGCATCCCAATTATTTAATAAAAAAACACGAAGAAAGGAAATATATAAATAAATTAGCGAAGGGAATTGAAAAAGTCGCTAAGGAAATTTATCCAAGGTTTGTGGTTGTTAGATTTTCTGATTTTAAGACGAATGAGTACAGAGATTTAAAAGGAGGAAAGAAATATGAACCAGAAGAAGCAAATCCAATGATAGGGTGGAGAGGAGTAAGCAGATATATATCTCCCGAGTTTGAAAAAGCATTTAGATTGGAGTGTAAAGCCATAAAGAAAGTTAGAAAAAAATATGATAATGTTTGGGTAATGCTTCCTTTTGTAAGAACTGAATGGGAAGTTGAAAGGTGTTTAAAGATAATGGAAGAAGAAGACTTAAAGAGAAGCAAAAAATTCAAGGTATGGTGTATGGCTGAAGTTCCATCCACCGTTTTCTTGGCAGATAAATTCGCAAAACTGTTTGACGGATTTTCTATCGGCTCTAATGATTTAACACAATTAATTTTAGGGATAGATAGGGATTCTGCAATTTTAGCAAATATGGGCTACTTCGATGAGAGAAACGAAGCAGTAAAAAGAGCAATAAAAGATTTAATTAAAAAGGCGCACAAACAGGGAGTTTCTGTTTCCATTTGTGGTCAGGCGCCAAGTGTTTATCCAGAATTCACGGAGTTCTTAGTTAAAGCTGGAATAGATTCAATAAGTGTAAATCCAGATGTTGTGGCAAAAACTAAAAAAATAGTTTATGAAATCGAAAATAAAATCAAGTGGAAATAA
>CAZFVX010000009.1:0-19266 GCA_964522675.1 uncultured archaeon | reverse complement strand
AAAAAGTAAGCAACTATTTTATAACCAAACATCGTTAAAAAGAAAATTATGTATAAAGGAAAGAGATTAACCTTCATATCTTATATATTTGTATTTGCAAAAATAAATATATGAACAAATATATAAATGAAAAAACAAAGAAATATGGAAAGTTTTTAATAATCACCCTTTTTAGTATCTCAATCGCTTTTATTTATTTAAAATTTTCTCATTTTGATTTTAATATAAAAAATTTAACATTAAAAACAGCTTTAACTATAATTGGTTTGGCTTTAATTCCCACCCCGCCAAGTCCCGTTCCAGATTTTGGTTTACAGTTTTTTCTTTCTCTTTTTATAGGTTTAAGTTTACCTTCAAAAATCACGAACCCACTTCACAATATTTTTAAAAAAATTCCCGGTATTAGAGAGATCGTGAATTTAACCGAAATGGGATTTGAAAAAATAGGTATCGAAAAGGATATACTTTCTGCTTTAATTATAGGTTATCTTATAACCATAGTTATAGGTTCAAGTTTGTTTATTACTGCTCTCCTTCTTTTTTAAGTGTTTTAGTAATTAAATAAGTTACAAAAACAACAATTACTGTAACTATTATCGCCGAAATCATCATGGCAGGCCATGTTTCTCCATGGGGTATATAAGTTTCTATCATTGATTTAATGGCATCTCTCCAAAAAAGGGCAGCCACAAAACCAAATGAAGACACTATTAAAGTAACAAGTTGTTTTCTAAACTCGCTTCTAAACTCATTAATAGGTTCTTTAATCTTTTTTAATTTCTTTTTCATAAAACCACCTAAATTTATATTTTTATTATTTTAAAAATTAGAATTTAAATTATGATTAAAATTGGAAATTGTGGGTGGAGTTATTTAAATGCGAAAAACTATTTTGGCGAAAGCTGGGAAAAACAATTTAAAACAAAACTTCAAGCTTATGTAAAACTTTTTAATTTAGTTGAAATAAATTCCACCTTTTACAGAATTCCAAAGGTTAAAACGGCAGAAAAATGGAGGAAAGAAGCAGATGAGATAAACCCAGAGTTTGAATTTACAATTAAAGTTTCCCAAATAATTACACATAAAGATAAATTTTCTTCAGAAAAATCATTTCAGGCATTTACGCGAATGAAAGAAATTGCAAATGTTTTAAGGGCAAAAATTCTTTTATTTCAATCTCCCGCTTCTTTCAGACCCACCAAAGAGAATCTTGAGAAAGTAAAAAACTTTTTTGAAAAAATTAAAAGAGAAGATTTAATTTTAGTTTGGGAGGTTAGATGGCGAGATTCTTGGACGCCGGAAATTGTTAAAAACTTCTTTTCTTCTTTAGATATAAATCAATGCGTTGATCCATTAAGACAGGAGTGTTTTTATTATAAAGATTTATTATATTACAGGCTTCACGGCTTCGGACAGCCGATGTATAATTATCAATTCTCAGACGAGGAATTAAAAAAAGTAGCGGAAAAATGTAAAGAAAAAACTTATGTTTTATTTAATAATGGAACGTGTTATGAAGATGCGTTAAGATTTAAAGGAATAATGACTCAATAATCTCGTATTTTCTTTTCTTTTGGTGATAATGCCCTGTATTCGTATCTTGAATGAAGATGAATATCATTATAATGTTTTACTACCCGGCAAATTTCACCACTTTCTACAAGTCTTTTAAGACACCTGCCTACAGAAGTTGTGGCTTTACCAAGAAGTTTTGCTATTTCTTCTACGCTATAAGTTCTTTCGGGATCTTTTTCATAAAGTTTCTCTAATAAATCTAAAACATCTCCTTGTCCCATTATTTTTTTAAAATAAAGAAATTTTATATTTTTTTAGTTTTACATAAAAAATAATAATGATCTAAATATTAAATTAGATGATACAAAAAAAGAAAATATGATATCAGCTATAACTAAGATAGCAAAAGAAAATGTATTAGATATTAATAGAATAGAGAGGTTGGTGAGATATGTTGTCACAGGAAATTAGAAAGATTATGAAAGAAAATGAAAAATATACAAAAATGTTAGAAGAATATGACAAAACAGGAAAACTTCCTTTAGAAAAAATTAGACGAAGCTTTACACTTAAGAGGATGACTATTAACAAATTAAAATTAGCATCCAAAAAAACAGGAAAAAGTATGTCCGAGATTATTGATGAAATGGTTAATAAAAATATTTCTTAAATTTAAAAATTATTTTACCCATAAGCAGTATTTCCCAGGAACTTCTATTCCTAATAGTTTTGCAATTTCAGAATCTTTGGGATCAATTATAATTACAACACCTTTCCATGATCTTGATAAATTTGATTTTTTACAAACCGGACATTCATTACCTTCAACAAACCTTTTACATATTCTACAAACTTTTTCTCTACTTGCCACTTTTTTCACCTTCTTTCCTTTCTTCTTTTTGTTTCTTCTTTTCTTTTTCGAGCCAATGTAATGCTCCCAAACCTGGTTGTCTTGAGGTTAAACCGATTTTATACTGATTACCTTCTATAGAAATTGAAATTATCCTCGCTCTTACGATATCTCCTTCTTTAAGTTTCCTTTTTGTTTCTTTTCCCGTGAAAATTGCATTTTTCTGGTCATAACTAACGAAATCATCCATTAATTGTGAGACATGTATCATTCCATCTACTGGACCTATTCTAAGAAAAACACCAAACTGAGTAACATCTATAACATTTCCTATGACAACTTCATGTTGTTCGGGGTGATAAACTAAAATTTTAAAAGTGGTTGGATAATGAATTGCTGGATCCTCTGCTATAATTTTTCCTTCTCCTATATCTTCTACCGATATTACCGCCAAAACAACACCTAAATCGGGATCAATTATACCTTCCCACTTATCCTCTAAACTACTTTTAACCGCTTCTTTTAATTCTAAATCAAACTTTTCTGGAGGAACTCTTATCTTATCACTAACTTCTAAAATTTTATACATTTACTCACCAAATTTCTCTTTAAACCTTTCCATGCATTCTTTAATAACTTTTTTTGCTTCTTCTGCTGATTTCCATTCTCTCAATTTTACCCATTTCCCCGGTTCTAAATTTTTATATGTTTGGAAGAACTCCGTAATTTCTTTTTTTGTATGCTCTGGTATGTCATTAACATCCTTCATATGATCAAACCTGGGATCTTTTACGGGAACCGCAACTATTTTATTATCAACCCCCTTTTCATCTTCCATTTCAAGTAAAGCCACCGGCCTCACTTTCATGACACATCCAGGAAAACTTGGGTATGTGACTAAGATTAAAACATCTATTGGGTCCTCATCTTCGGACCATGTTTGTGGAATTAATCCATAGTCTCCTGGAAAAAACTGTGCAGAATACAAAACTCTATCGAGTTCAAAAACACCTTTCTCGTGGTCATATTCATATTTTATAGACGAGCCTTTAGGTATCTCAATAACTACTAAAAACTTCTCCGGCGTTCCGGGCTCCAAATCTTTCCACAAATTCATCAAACCACCTCTATACTGTAAAATAATAATTAATAAATATTAAAATTAGTATTTGTTTTTTAAAAACTTTATATTATTTTTCTATTTTTCTTTAAATTTAAGCGTAAGCTTTATATTTTTATTTTCCTAAAAATCTTTTTATTAAAAATTCAATGAAAGGAGGTTTCCATGAAAGGAGAATTTCATTCAAGAATAAAGGATTTAACCAGAGTAATAGATGATAACTTTGATTCTAAAATTAGAGAAGAGGTGGAGTTAAATCATTGTTCAAAAAGACCATATGGAGAATGTTCGGGGTGTCCAGGAATATATTTTATAAGTTCAGATCGTTGTCCTGTGTATGCTTCAGAAGCAGAAAGAATTTTATCAAACAATATTTATGATTAATTTTTAGATTTTTTCTATTTTTATTTTACATTCTTTCTGGAGTTTCGATTCCGAGTAAATTTAGTGCATTTTTTAATACGATTTCTGTAGATTTAACCAAGGTTAATCTAAAGTTTCTTTTTTCTTGGGTTTCCGCTTTAAGCACGGGGCATGTGTGATAAAACTCACTGAAAACGCCCGCAAGTTGATAAGCATAATTACAAATATAATGTGGTTTTAAGTCCTTTCCCGCTTTCTTAACAATTTCGGGAAATTCCAATAACTTCTTTACTAATTCCTTTTCCCCCTCTTCTAATTTTTCTGTTTCAAAATTCTCTTTCCATTTTTCCGCCTTTTTTAATATACCTAAACACCTTGTGTGTGCGTATTGTAAGTAAGGTCCCGTATCACCTTCAAAAGATAAAGCTTCTTTATAACTAAATACAACCTGTTTTTCCCAATCCGTACTTAACATAACATATTTTATTGCCCCGCAACCTATTTTCTCGGCGATTTCCTTCATAGATTTTTCAGATAAATCTTTATTTCTTTCTTTAACCTCTTTTAAGGCCAAACTAACGGCTTTATTAAGAACCTCATCTACAGAGTACCCAATCCATGTACCTTTCCTTCCAGAAAAATGTTTGGGTGCGTGTTCCTCTTTAAAAGTAACATGCTCATAACTTAAATGAACAGAATTTTCAAATTCTTTCTCATAACCCATTAATTTTAAAATATAATATAAAACTTTTTGAGGATATGATTGTTCTGAACCAATCACATTAATAACCATGTCCGCATTTGCGAATTTTTTATTTGGTTTTCCATCCTCTGCAGTTGTCCAAATATATTCTCCGTTTGGTTGTTTTATCCAGATTTTGTATTTCATTGGGTCTTTTATTATTCCAAATTTCCACATTTGGAAAACAAGATCCTTTCCCGTATAGGTAGATGTTCCATCTGACCTTATTAAAATTTTATCGGGCTCTTTCATTCCCTTAAATTCCTCTAACTCCTCTAATTTTGCAACCAAGCAACCTTTATTTTTTCCCGATTCCTCAAGAACTATTTTTTCATTTTCTTTTATTTTTTCTAAACCCATTTCAAACAATCCGCTATGAACTATATCTGATTCATGAATTTTTAAATCGTGATAAATTTTTAATCTAAAAGCGGTTTCATATTGTGCTTTCAAACAATCATCTACAATTTTCTTATGGATTTCTTTAATTTCCGGACTTCCCTCCTCTATCTTTTTCATTATTTCCCTTACTTCTTTTTCAACTTCTGGTTTATCTTTAAATAAATTTGCAACTTTAACATAAACTCTTCCTTGCCACTGATCCTCTTTTTTCAATAAACCTTCTTTTTTAGGTAAGTCCTTTAAATTTAAAATTCCCCACAACACCTGAGCAACTTGTAAACCCAAGTCATCTATATAATCTTGTGCTTCAACATTAAATCCAGAAAATCTTAAAATCCTTCGAATAGAATCACCTAAAATTGCATTTCTTGCGTGTCCAATGTGCCAAGGTTTTCCCGGATTAACGGAAGGAAACTCAACTATAACCTTTTTCCCCCTCCCGATGTTAGAAGAACCATATTTTTCTTTTTCTTTTAAAATTTGAGTTAAAACTTTTTCCGTGATTTTTGGATAATTAAAAAAGAAGTTCACATAACCGGATTTCGCCTCCACTTTTGAAAATAAAGAATCCTTGGGCAAAACAATTTTTTTTACAATTTCCTCTGCGATTTCCTTCGGGCTTTTTTTAAATTCCCTTGCTAAAGGAAAACAGGGAAAAGCTAAATCACCAAACTCTTCTTCGGGTTTCTCAATCTTCTCAATCTTCTCGATTCCTACCTCTTTTAAAATTTTTATAATTTCTTGTTTAAGTTCTGATAACATATTAATTCTTTGTTTTAAAGTTTTTAATTTTATTATTTTGGTTCTGGTTTTAAGCGTTTTTCAGAGAGATTAAATTTAAAAAAATTCTTTTCAATTTCTTATATAAAGATTTAAATGAAAAGATGCTTACTAAAGAAATTTATAAAAATTGCAAAGGTATTGATAAAGAACAACTAGAAAATTTATATGAGTCTCTATATCCAACTAATTCTACGGGAATTATAGGCGACGGAGAGGGAAGATCGTATTTAGGCTTTTTAATAGGAACGAGCGAATTAAGAAAACTGCTTAAAAAAATAAGGATTTTTGGCAGCAATGATAGCTATTTTCCAGGAGATAATTTGGTTGATGCTTTTAAGAGGCTTAAAGAAATTTGCGAGAAAAGAATTTATCTGGTAGTTTCTGGGAGCGGAAGATCTTATGTTCCTCATGAAAATTTAAAAACTCTTTCTTCCTACCTGAAAGAAAACGATGATAATGTCCAATTAAATTTGATAACATCCTCCCCAAATTCTCAAATGGGAGAGATAATAAAGGAGCACGAAGGAAATATACTTGAACTTGAGGGAAGAAAATTAAAAACGGCAAACGGAAAAGAGTATTTAAAAGAAGGAGTTCTCGAGGACAAATTCGAACTCGAAGCAACAACGGTATTAAGTATAATTTCAAGGGCCATAAATAACAATATTCCTCCCGAGGATTTTTACGGATTTTATGAAAACAATTTGAAAACACTTACAGAGTTAGAGGAAAAAATAAATGAAATTAAAAAAACAGATGAATACGAAGAGTTTTTAAAGGCGCTGGAAAACCCCTATAAAAGTTTATTTTCCTGCGGCCAGGGTGTGAGCGAACTTGTGATTAAAATGAATAATATAAGAGTTGGGCATGTTAGACCTTTAACTATTTATATCTCAAAAATAAAAAACAATTTTTCCGCGGATAAAAATTTTGTAATAGGAGAGAGCAACTGTCCGAACATGGATAAAAATTCAATTCTTCTTTGCGTTTCAAAATCTGGAAAAACTCCAAGAATTCAAAAATATTTGGTTGAAGCAAAATCAGTTGGTGCTGAGAGTTTTATAATTACCGGAAACCAAAATTATAAAAACATTGGTAATGAAGGAATACTATTTTTAAACCCTGAAAATTTTTATGTTAATACCTCTATAGTTCTTTCGGAAATGCTTACCGATTTGGGAAGAAATCTTTGCGATAAGGGCGTGGAAATCAATGAAGAAATTTTAAGGGCATTACATATAAAAGATAAAATTTAAATCATTTCTCAACTCTCTCTTTAACCGCTTTTACTATAATTGGGAAGACCATTGTAACTTCTGCTGGGATTGTCACCGTTTCTGCATTTGGTTTTATTTTTCCCCAACTTTTCGCTTCCGAAAGAGTTGCTCCCGATAATCCACCATCTTCTACCCTTGCCATTGTTATTTGAATTGCATAATCACATGGTTTTTCGGGAATTAAAGCAGTTTGTAAAGCATAGTTTTTTGGAACTCCGCCACCCAAAATAAAAACCCCCTTTTTCTTATTTTTATCTTTTAAATCGTAAGTTATATCGTGAATTTCTTGCAAATCTTTTATCGGATTTATATTTAATTTTTGATTTTGAGAAAATAACCACAATTGCAAACCTAGAATCGAATCTTGAATTGCTGGAACAAAAATTTTTACTTTTTTTAAATACGCCTGTCTTACAAAAGAATTCTCATCTTTTAATCTTTTTCCAATTTCTTCCATTAATTCAAAACTTCCTAAATCTCTCCTTTCCTCGGGAATTTGACTTAAAATTTCTTGAATTCCCTTTTCAAACTCTATAAAGCCCTTATCAGGGGTTAAAACCTCATAAATCCTTGAAATTTCTTTTTTTCCCAGCTCCACATCATCAAATTTTTCGGGAACCTTAAAATATTTCTCTCCAAAGCAACTTGCTATATCATGGGTAACATTTGCTCCCGTAGAAACAATTAAATCGAAAAAACCATCTTTAATAACTTGGCACAAAACCTTTCTTAAACCTCCAGGAATCAAAGCTCCCGACAAAGTTAAAATCTTAAAACAATTTTTATCTTTAATCATGTGCTCAAAAATATCAACGGCTTTTCCAAGTCTCCCGGCACCAAAAACGCCCAATTTAGAATATTCTTTCATTAAATCGGAAATACTCTTCACATCCTCTAAATCGATTTGCTTAATTTCTTTCATGCTATTAATTTAGGGAAAGTATATAAAAATTTATTCTTGTACCCAAGAAAGAAAATTAATTGTTTTTATGTTATTTAATAAGAAATGGAATAATTGTTTAAATAATGCTCTTTCAGAATATGATTCTATTAGTTTAAAAGAAATTAGAGAGAACCCTCGAAAATATGGAATGGAGAAAATAACACTTCCATTCTCAGCACGCAGTAGAACAAAATTATATTTTTTAAAAGAAAAGCAAGAAATGATAAAAAATTGGATTTACAAAAACTGTAGATACAAATTAATTTAATTTAAATTTACGTTGAATAACGTTTTTTGTCGTGCAAATTTTTTAGCACATTCGATTTTTGACGAGAACAAACACATAGCTTTATAAATACCTCTAGAACCAAATTAGAATGAAAAAGGGAGGTAAAACATGCCTTTAGAATTGTATTCGGTAAATAATAAAAAATATTTTCGAGATGAATTTGAAAATTTTTTAAGAAATTATAATGTAAACAGAGAAGATATTAATTATAATTCAATTCCTAAAATTATTAATAACGGTCGCAAAGGTTTTGAATATAGGGGAAAAATACCTGGCTTAGAAATTGAAATCAAAAAAAGAATACTTTTCGCGTGATTAAATCCCGTTTTTAAAATTTATTTAAAATAAGGGGTGAGAATATACCTTATCTTGAGCATTCGTTGAGAATAAGCGTTTTAAAAAAGGCTAAAATACCACATCCGTTTTTTGAATTTAGAGATAAAACTCGGGAAATCGTTGGTAAAGATTATCAAACACGCGAAGATTTATTGAAAGAAATAAACAATTTAGAAATAGAAGGTTTGGAAATAAAAGATGACACACTATATCTATGTGGTTTAGATGTGGGATATATAAAATATAAGTGGAAAAATGAAATATTTTGATCCAAGTCGATTTAACGATAAAAATGATTTTTTTAATGAAATTTGTGGGAATTGTGAAGTTCTAGAGATTTACAATCAACTATCTATATTTAAAGAAAAAAATGTTGTTACGCAAAAAGCACTTTATTTGGGAACAACTCCAATAGTAATTGATCCCAATAAAGAATTTTATGAAATATGTGAATCCTGTAAAAAAGTTTTAAATGATAAATATAATGGAAAGAAAAAATTTACAATTGTTTTAAAATGAATTCTATTATTTGCTTTTGTGAGGTGAATTATTAAGTTTATGAGTTATTTTTATATACTTTTTAACCCATATATGAAATTTTTAAAAATATGAGAAATATAATTACCAAAAAATTTAAAAATATTGGAAAATAAATTATTAAATATGTTACAAATCCAAAACAAACATTGGAAAGAAGGATTCTTTTATGGTTTTCACAAGCATAGAAAGATTTTTTATACATTAATTAAATATATGGAAAAAAGGATATGTTTAGCACTCACTGGTTTAAGAAGGGTCGGAAAGACTGTATTAATGTGGCAGATTATAGATTGGTTGATTGATAAAGGAGTTAAGAGAAAGAATATTATTTATTTTTCTTATGATAAAGCAAAAATTTCAATTGATGAACTACTAGAAGAATACTCTAAATTAACTGGCATAGATTATAAAAAAGAAAGAGTTTATGTTTTTCTTGACGAAATTCAAAAACTTGAAAATTGGCAAGAACAACTAAAATTTTATTACGATCTTTATGATATAAAGTTTGTTGTTTCTGGTTCAGCGAGTTTATTTATAAAAAAAGGTGTAGAAAGTCTTGGTGGGAGAATATTTGAGTTTGAAATTCCTATTTTGACTTTTGAAGAATTTTTAATATTTAAAGGTATGAAAATAAAAAAACAAGATATAAAAATTTATAAAGAAGATTTAAAGATACTCTTTACAGAATATATAAGAAAAAACTTCATTGAAATTTTGGATGAAGATGAAAACTTTTACAAGATGTATTATGAAAGTATAATAAACAAAGTTATTTTTGAAGATATTCCTAAACTTTTTCCTGTTGAGAATCCTGCAAAACTCAAAGCTTTATTTGAAATCTTTTTGAATAATCCTGGACTTTATCTTAAGTACGAGTCTCTTGCCTCTGATTTGGGTTTAAGTAGAAAAACAGTAGAAAAATATGTAGAATATTTAATTAAGGCAAAACTTATTTTTAAAGTTTATAATTTTAGCAAAAATTTTATCACATCAGAAAAAAAGATAAAAAGAATTTATCTAACAGCTCCTTGTTTTTGCTTTTTATCAGAAGAGCTAAACATCTCAATAATTATAGAAAACTTGGCAATTTTGTTTTCAAATTCAAGGTTCTTTTATAGGGATCCAAGAAAAAACGAAATTGATTTGATTGTTAAAGAAAAAAATAAGATTGTTCCTATAGAAATAAAATACAAAGATAAAATAAAAAAAGAAGAAATTAAACCAATACTTTTATTTTTAGAAAAATTTGAACAAAAAGAAGGATTAATAATAACATGGGATTATGAAGATGAAGAAAAAATTAAAAACAAAAAAATTAAATTTATGCCTTTATGGAAGTGGTTGTTAAGTTAAAAATATTTTGGCTTAAAATAAAATTTATATTATGAAAATTGAGTTCATTGCTTTTGATTCTTTTGGAGTTAAAAGTATGTGCACGAGGGTTGAGACTGAAGATTTCTCAATAGTTTTAGATCCCGGGGTTGCTATAGAAACAAATTCCTTTCCATTACCCCTTTGGAAAAGAATATATCTTGTAGAAAAGTATAAAAGAAAAATAAAAAAGGCATGTAAGAATTCTGATATTATAATTATTACCCATTACCATTATGACCATCACATTCCAGAGAAAAGCGATATGTATAAAGATAAAATTTTACTAATTAAAGACCCAAAAAATTATATTAATAGAAGCCAAAGAGGAAGAAGTCAAGAATTTTTAAAAATAATTAAGGGATTACCAAAAGAAATTAAAATTGCGGACAACCAAAAATTTATTTTTGATAAAATAAAGATTAGATTTACAAAACCTTTGTGGCATGGTTTGAAAGGAACAAAATTGGGTTATGTTATTTCTTGTATTATAGAAGATGAAAAAGAAAAATTATTTTTTAGTTCTGATTTAGATGGTCCTTATTTAGAAAGTTATGCTGATATGATAATAAGAGAAAATCCAGACACCTTAATTTTAGATGGTCCACCAACATATTTATTAGGTTATTTGGTTTCATACAAAAATTTTGCGAGATGTACCTTAAACATTTACAAATTAGTTGAAAAACTTAATTCAAAAATAGTTTTAGACCATCACTTACTTAGGGATTACAGATATAAGGATTTATTAAAATGCGTTTATGATTTGGCTGAAAAGAAAGGAAAACAAGTTAAAACTGCTGCAGAATTTTTGGGAAAAAAACCGAAGGTTTTGGAATGTTATGAAAAATACGGCCCAACGAAATGGAAAGAGTGGGAAAAGTTAAGTAAAGAAAAAATTGAAAGTTTTTTATAAGAAAATACCTTGATAAGATTTGAAATATTTTTTAGCGGCAATAGTCCATAATTGGATATTATTTCCGCCTCTTTTAATTCTTTCCTTTTCTATTATAAACAGTTCATGATTGGTTTTTAAATATTTTACAATTCTTAAACTTACTTCTTCCACATGTTTTAAACCAAATTTTCTTGCTCCTATATTAATTAGCGCTTGCTCAAATGGCCAAACTGTTTTTGCATGATATTTGTCCTTAATACCTTTTGCGCATTCTTCAGAAAGCGTTCTATAACCAATTTTCGTTTCTAATACAGAAGAGGAATTAACAATTTGTTTTACATACTTTGGTTTTATATCTTTTGGGTTAAGATAAAATAAAGCGTGTAACGAATCAGAACTAACTGCGTTTATTTTTCCCTTTTCATCAATAGCTAAATAAAAATTATTTGTTGATTTATTAAATAAATTTTTCATTAAATATTCAACCATTTTGTCCGCAAGTTTTTTTAATTTCTCATCTTTTAATAAAAAATAAGCACTCCTTAACCCTCTCATGTTTTGAATGTGTACCAAGGTATAGATAATGGGATAATCGGGCTCTCCATTTTCTCTTCCAAAAATTTCAGAATCTTTCCAATAAGTTATTTTTAGTGCAAATTTCTTTCCATTAGAAAATTTTGGGTCTTCGATAAATGCATATTCTTTTAAATGCGTTTTAATATACTCAACTGCCTTTAAAATATTTTCTTTTTGTTCTTCAGCAAATTTTTCATCGCCAGTTAATTTTTGATAAATTTCATGCCCCATTAAAAACAACGCCGTTGTGTCGCAAGCATTATATTCGGTTGATAAACCTCTTCTTTTAACGGGAGGGCATTCATGAAAAATTTTCCCGGGTTCCTCGCCAGAATAAGGATTTTTTCTTTTTCCTTGTTTTTTTGCACAAAAAGAAAGCTGTTGCTTTAACATTTTTGGGTCTTGCATTAAAATGCCCGATATTATACTATCCCTGGAAAAATTTCTAGGATATTTTGGCAAACCAGCATTATAAAGTATAAAACCATTATATTTTGCTTTAAGTTTTTCCATAGTTTTTAATTATAGTCTTTTAAAATTAAAAACCTCAAATTGAATTTCAAAATTAAAGATAATAAAGAAATAAAAGAAAAATTAAGAAAAATGAAATTCAAAATAAAAGAAAAAGAAATTCAGAAATACCAGAATATAAACAGAACTATGCATTGTTAACATACCCAACAATAAGTCTCGGGATAGTGCGTATATCATCCGCGTAATTTTTTCAATGCATTAGATGTATACTCTGTAACTATGGAAAAAGCTCTATTACATATATCTCTATCATAAGTACAATTTTTACATTCTCCATAAACTTCTTCATATATTTTTTCTGGGTCTGCTCTTATTGTCATATCAAAAAACGGATTCTGAGACCTCTGAGTTTTATCTACTTTCTCAACTCTTATAGTAAAATTCGTTAGTTCTTTAACTCTTTGATCTTTCTTGGTCCTGCATTCTAAAGCTTCAACAGCTTTTCTTACTTCTTCTGAAGGTTCTATATAGGGAAAAAGTTTGGGCGCATCACTTATTGCATTCTTCTCAGTCCAGTTTTTAATAAAGTTCTCATATACCATTTCTATTATTTTATTTTTCATATTTTCATCTCCTTTCCATTTTCCCATAAATATTCTAATAATTCTGGATCAATATTCATTTAAATCACTTAATAAATTTTAATAATTGTTTTTAATTGAGTTAAATTTTTAAATCCTTCTATTTATTTTATAATTAGGTGTTAAAATGGGTGGTTCAGTTCCACAGTGATAAAAGAATTTTGGATTTTTCTAATTCTGAAAATTTTGAATTTTTGCGTGAGTTTATTTTTTTGAAAAAGTATTTTTATCTTTCTAGTTTAAATAATAAGGAGGGTTTGAAATGGCAGAAGAAGAAGTGAAGGAAACCTTTAATATAGATAAGGAGAAAAATTTTCCCGAATGGTTTAGTGAGATATGCAAAGTGGCCGAACTTGCAGATTTAAGGTATAATGTGAAAGGATTTGTTGTTTACAGACCTTGGGCAGTAATAGCAATGAAATTAATGTATAAGTTTTATGAAAAAGCTTTAGAAAAAAGAGGGCATAAACCAGTAATTTTCCCCGCGGTTATTCCCGAATCAAATTTTAAAAAAGAAGCTGAGCATGTAGAAGGTTTTGCCCCCGAGGTTTTTTGGATAACGGAACATGGAGCAGGAGAAAAATTCGAGGAAAAGATTGCACTAAGACCAACATCTGAAACCGCTATGTATTCGATGTTTTCTTTATGGGTAAGGAGTTATAAAGATTTGCCTTTAAAAACATATCAATCGTGCCAAGTTTGGAGATACGAAACAAAAGCAACGAAAGCGTTCTTAAGAACGAGAGAATTTTATTGGATAGAATCACACGATGTTTTTGCAACCTTAAAGGAAGCAGAAGATCAGGTTAAAGAAGACATGGAAATTACAAAAGAAGTTTTACACGATATTTTTGGAATCCCATTTATATTTTTCCAAAGACCCGAATGGGATAAATTTGCGGGAGCAATCCATACATATGCGGCAGATGCTTTTATGCCTTCTGGAAGGGTTTCGCAGTTACCTTCAACACACTTGCTTGGCCAAAACTTCTCAAAACCGTTTAATATAAAATTCGTAGATAAAGATGAAAGGGAAAAATTTGCATACCAAACCTGCTACGGACCTTGCATCTCAAGAATATTTGGTGCCTTAATTTCGGTTCACGGAGACAATAAAGGATTAAAATTCCCTTGGAAAATTTCACCTTTGCAAGTAATAATAGTTCCAATAATTTACAAGGGCAAAGAAGAGCAAGTTTTAGAAAAATGCGACGAATTAAAGGAAAAACTAGAAAAGGCAGAAATTAGAGTTGATATAGATAAAACCGATAAAACACCCGGAGAAAAGTTTTATTTCTGGGAAATGAAAGGAGTTCCTTTAAGGTTAGAAATAGGACCCGAAGAAGTTGAAAAAAACACAATAACGGCGTTTAGAAGAGACACAGAAAATAAAGAGAAAATTAAAGAAAGTGAATTAATAGAATGGGTTAAGAAAACGGGAGAAGAATATGATAAAAATTTAATTGAAAAGGCAGACGAGGGATTTAAAAACATAATTGTAGAGGCAAATAGTTACGAAGAATTAAAAAATGCAATCGAAAACAAGAAAATGGCGAAAATTCCGTTTTGTTCGGTGGATATGGATGGAGAACCATGCGCAGAAAAAATAAAAGAAGAAATGAAAGCAGAAGTTAGAGGAATAAGAATGGATAAGAAAGAAACTCCAAAGGGTAACTGCGTGGTTTGTGGGAAAAAAGCAAATTGCGTGGTTTATGTAGCTAAACAGTATTAAATCCTTTAGAAAGGAATTCTTTTTTATTTTAGTTCTTTTAATATTTTTTCAAATAAAGGTTTAATTTCTGGGATTCTTTTTTTAATGGTATCCCAAACAACTTTCACATCCACTCCAAAATAAGCATGAATAAGTTTATCTCTCATCCCAGCTATACCTTTCCAAGGAATCTCAGGATATTTTATCTTTATATCTTCAGGTATGTTTTTTACAGCTTCTCCTATTATTTCAATACCTCTAATAACCGCAAAAATAGTTTTATCATCTTGAGAAAAATCTTCATAACTCATATCCTTAACAAAATTTAATATTTTATTTATTGCATTAAGAACATCCTCTATATAATCTATAATTTCTCTTCTCATACATGAACCAACTCTTTTAATATATGTTTTCCTATTCGTGGTTTGAGTGCTGATTTCATAACTAAATCAACTTTTATACCTATTAAATTAGATAAATAATCTTCAAGTTCAACAAAACTTATTAAATCAATCTCTGCATCTGGATAAAATTCAACAAGAATATCAACATCACTACTTTCTTTTTGTTCCTCTCTTACAAAGGAACCAAAAATACCTATTTCTTTTACTCCGTATTTTTCTTTTAGTTCTTCTTTATGTTCTTCAAGAATTTTTTTAATCTTAGAAATGGATAATTTTTCTTTGTTTTCTATCATAATATCCTTTTTTATTTAATATTTTTTAAATATTTGGACAACTAAGTGTTAAGAGTTCTAAATTTCTATAAAATTTCTTTTTCTCCCTTTAAAAACAGCGATTTTATCATACCCAATTGATTTTAATAGATTAATAATTTCTTTAAAATATCTACCAACTTCATTTGGATTATGTGCATCAGATCCTAATGTAATAGGAATTCCTAAATCAAAACATAATTTAAGAATCTTTTTATTAGGATATTGTTCTTTACATTTGTCTAATCCAGATGTATTAACCTCTATACACATATTTTTTTCTTTAATAATTTCAATAGTTTCTCTCATTAATTCATGATATTCTTTATCAAATCTGAATCCATATTTTTTAAGATGATCAATATGACCTACTATATCAAATAAACCACTATTAATAGCGGTTTGTAACACTCTAAAATACCTTCTGTATATATATTTTATTTTGTATCGTTTCCACCACTGCTCATTAGGAATAGCAAGGCTTCCTATTGAATCAGAGGAAACAATTGTATAATCAAAATTAAATTCATTAAGAGTTTTTTTTATTTTATCTAAAAATTCAGGAGAAAATTCTATTTCACAACCTATTTTTATAGAAATTGGTGATTTTTTTCTAATACCATGAATAAATTTTATATAACTTTTTAATTCATTCAGTAACATTGCGATATTATTTTTAATTAAAAAATTATGTGAATAATTAAAGAAAAGATGTTCTGAAAATCCAATTTCTGATATTTTACGTGTTGTAGCAGTTTTTAAAAAATCTTCAACTTCGCCTTTAGCATCTCTTGAAAACTTTGTATGAATATGATAATCAGGTATCATAATTAAAGAATAATTATAACTATTTAAATTTCTTTGAATTATAAAAATAATCTGTATATATGTGAAATTGAAAGAGTTAATTATAAAAATCCTATTTTTTAATAATAATATGGGAATAAGTTTTCCATGTTTAAGTAGAGAAGAAATATGGAAAATACTTGAAAATTTTGATAAGAAAAATATAAAAATCGGTGTTTTGGCAAGTCATTCTGCTTTAGATGTTGCTGAAGGTGCTGTTTCTGAAGGATTTGAAACATATTTATTTTGTGAAAAAGGAAGAGAAGAACCTTATACAAGATATTTCAAGAGTATTTTTTATAATGGAAAAAGAATAAAGGGTATTGTAGATAATCCCATAGTTTTAGATAATTTTATAGATTTGCTTAATGAAAAATGGCAAAAGTATATGATAGAAAAGAACATTCTTTTCATTCCAAATAGAAGTTTTTGGGTTTACTCGGGCAAAACAAAAATACAAACAGAATTTAAAGTCCCTCTTGTGGGTTCAAGGAACATGCTTCATTTAGAAGATAGGGAAGAGCAAAAAGATTTTAACTATTACCATTTGCTTGAAGAAGCGGGTATAAGAATACCAAAAAAATTAAATTCACCTGAAGAAATTGATAATGTTGGTTTTGTTATGTGTAAAATTTTACATGGTGTACATAGGCTTGAAAGAGGATTTTTTACTGCTTCTTCAACCAAAGAATATTATGAAAAACTTGAAAGATTAATTAAAAGAAATATTATTGATAAAAAGGATGTTGAAGATATAAGAATCGAGAAATTTACTATTGGTCCCGTAATGAATTTTGATTTCTTTTATTCTCCTGTTTCTGAGAAATTAGGTGAAGAACCTTTAGAACTTTTAGGAATAGATGCGAGGTATGAAACAAATTTAGATGGGCTTGTAAGAATTCCTGCGAACCAACAATTAACACTTCCTGAAAATATGAAAGATCCTACTTATATTGTTTGTGGCCATACAACCCTTACAATAAGAGAATCTCTTTTAAGACATGTTTTCTTAATGGGAGAAAAATTTGTAAAGACAGCAAAAAAAGAATTTCCTCCAGGCATGATTGGCTCATTTTGTTTACAAACAATAATTGAAGATGATATGAAACCAACATGTTATGATGTTGCATTTAGGATTGGTGGAGGAACAAATATCCATATGTATGATGGACATCCTTATGCAAACATTTTATGGAATAAAAGAATGAGCTCGGGAAGAAGGACTGCTTTAGAAATAAAAAGAGCAATAGAAAATGATATGCTTCAAGAAATAGTGACTTAATTTTATAAAATTTTTAATTTTACTTTTAATATGGTAAATATTTTAGAAGGTTTATCAAAACCAGAGGCTTATGATGAGGAAGTAAAGGAGATAAAAGTTATTCAAACCCATATTTCTTATGTTTTTTTAACTGGGGATTATGTTTATAAAGTAAAAAAACCCGTTAATTTTGGATTTTTAGATTTCACCACCTTAGAAAAAAGGAAATATTTTTGCGAAAAGGAAGTTGAGATTAATAGCAAGTTTAGTCCCGATTTATATATTGGGGTTTTACCAATAACTCGAGAAGAAAATGGCGAAATTAAAATTAATGGTTCTGGGAAGGTTATAGATTATGTTATAAAAATGAAAGAACTTCCTCAGGAAAGATTAATGAGCAAGCTTTTAGAAAAAGATGAAATAAATGAAGAGATAATTGATAAAATAATTTCAATTTTAATTAATTTCTACTCAAAAACAGAATCTATAGATGAGTCAAGGAGTTTAGGAAATTTGGAAACAATAAAATTTAATTGGAATGAAAATTTTGAAACTACAAAATCTTTTGTGAATATCACGATCCCTGAAAAAATATTTGAAGAAATTAAAAACAAAGTAAATAACTTTTTTGAAATAAACAAAGAACTTTTTGAAAAAAGATTAAAGGAGAATAAAATTAAATGGTGCCATGGCGATTTACACTCGAATAACATATTTGTTACGGATAAAATTCACATTTTTGATGGAATAGAGTTTAATGAGAGGTTTGCTTGCATTGATATAGCTGAGGATATAGCATTTCTCTTAATGGACCTTGAATTTAAAAACAAAAAAGAACTTTCAAACTATTTCTTAGAAAAATTTATAGAAAAAACGGGAGACAGAGATTTATTAAAACTCTTAGATTTTTATAAGTGTTATAGAGCTTATGTGAGGGGTAAAGTCACATCATTTAAACTTAATGACCCAAATATAGGCAGAGAAGAGAAAGAACGGGTTTTAAAAGAAGCACGGAGTTATTTTAACTTAGCATTTGAATATGCGAAAAAACTATAATTTTATATTTTTAATAATTTACGCCTAAAAAGTAACAAAAAACCGAAAGATTTATATACTAGTTCTTTCATATTATTATTTACTTTTATAGTTATTGAGAGGTGAATTAAATGCCAGAATTACAAAGAGAATTATATAATACAATAATAAAAGAAATGAGAAAAATAGAAAAAGAAAGAGATTATTCTAAAGAAGAAATTTATTATGATGTATATGGGATAATATTACCATTACGAGAAGAATTTCCTTTAGATGAACAATCACTAGAAAATTATAGAGAGAAAATACCTACGATGTATAATTTATTAGAAAGAGGATTAGAAGGAAGTGAGGTTTTAAAAAAATATTTTGTTAAGGAAACTATAAGAACTTCTGAAAAACCTTCACAAAAATTATATGAGAGAATAATAGATTATTTGGACCAGTACCCTAATATAACAGATAATCTAATAGAGATAGTTTTTAAGACCGGTGAAAATAATGAATTTGGATGTATTATAATGATAACTGATGGAAATATAGTTAAAGGGTTTGAAGTTGTAAAAATAAAACCA
>CAZFVX010000008.1:0-20476 GCA_964522675.1 uncultured archaeon | reverse complement strand
ATAAACACCTGCTTTGGTAATTAACATGTAAGGTGGAATGCTGCAATTACTTTCTTTTTATCCTTTAATTCATTATATATTTCGCATGCTTTTTTTGTTTTCTCGATTATTATTTTAATTTTTTTAGATTTTATGAAATTTCTTGTTTCTTCGGGAACTTTCATCACGCCATATCTTCCAGTACCAATAATTAAAATCTCTGGTTTGTGATTAAGTATGTCTTTTAGATCTTCTTTTTGAAGCAAATGACCAGTTTTTCTCCACCAATTTCCATTTATCTTATCTGGATAAATAATTATATCCGAAGTATAGATTTTCCCATTAATTTTTATTTTTCCAAAAGAGTAAGATTCTATCTTAAAGCTCATATTTTAAATTTTTATGAAAATTAATAAGAAAGTTTATATAAATTTAAATTAAATTAAGTTATTAAATTGGGCCCGTAGCTCAGTCTGGTAGAGCACCGGGCTTTTAACTTTAAGTTAAAAGCGTTAAAGGCAAATGCCTGATGAAAGATACCCGGGTGTCGCGGGTTCAAATGCCTAACCTTTAAAAACTTCCGCTTTTGCAAAAGGCTAAGGTTTATCCAACACCTGCAAAAAACGAGAATCCCGTCGGGCCCAATTAAACTTTTTGGTTTAATTTCGTTAAACTAAAGGTATTTATTTAGAAGGAGTAAATTTTTCACGAAGAAAATGAAAGTACCGAAAAGTTTAAATATTTTTACTCCAAAATTATTTGGTGTTAAAAAGATTAAAGATAAATATTTATTAACTATTAATATAAATAATATAAAAAGGGGTGGTAAGATTACATTTAATATCCTGGATCATGAGTTAGTTCCAAAACATGAAGTTCTTTCTGAAGAAGAAAAGAAAAGAGTTTTAGAAAAATTTAAAATCACTGAAGAAAAACTGCCAAAAATATTAGAATCAGACCCCGTGGTTAAAAAAATAAATGCAAAGGTAGGAGATGTTATTAAAATAACTAGAAAATCCCCAGTAAAAAAAGAATCTGTTTATTACAGGATTGTTGTTAAAAAATAAAAAAATTTAATTAAATTTAAAAAAATAAGGGATAGTACCCTCTATAAAGGGATGTTTGGGATGGTAGATAGGAATGTTTAAAACTTTACTCAATGCCTTTGAGTCTGAAAAAGGTATTGTAAAATATCAAATTGATTCTTTTAACAATTTCATAGACTTTGGGATTCAAAAAATAATAAATGAGATTGGAGTTGTTGCTTTTGCTCCCGAATTCGGAGATTTAAAATTAAAATTTGGTAGGGTGAGAATAGGTAATCCCATTGCAAAAGAATCAGATGGCGCAACAAGAGTAATATATCCCAATGAGGCAAGAATAAGAAATATAACTTATTCTGCACCAATTTGGTTGGAGATAATTCCCATAATTAATAATGTTCAAGAAAAAGTAGAAAAGGTTCATATAGGGGATTTACCAATAATGGTTAAGTCAAAACTTTGCTCTACATCAAAATTAACAAGAGAAGAATTAATTGAGGTTGGAGAAGACCCCGATGATACGGGAGGATATTTTATAATAAACGGAACTGAGAGAGTTTTAGTTTTAATAGAAGAGGTTGCATCTAATAGACCCATAATGGAAAAAAATGGAGATGAGATAACAGTAAGAATAAATTCCGAAAGGTCGGGTTTTAAACAAAGGCATTTAATTGAGAGAAAACCCGATGGGGAGATTACAATTTCATTTGCAAACATAAGGAGATTACCAATAATTATTTTGTTAAAAGCATTGGGCGTTGAAACCGATAAAGAAATTTGTTCTTATGTGTCCGATGATCCAAGAATATTAAATGAGCTTTATATAAATTTGTATGAGATTGAGGTCACAAACCAAGAAGAAGCAATAGAATTAATCGGTAGAAAATTAAAGTTAGCGGAAGAGTATAGGGCAGAAAGAGTAAATCAAATTTTAGACAGATATTTACTTCCCCATTTGGGTCAAGAAAAAGTTAATAGGATCGAAAAGGCAAAATATTTGGCTAAAATCATTAAGAAAATAATTAAACTTTCATTGGGTTTAATCCCAGAGGATGATATTGACCATTACAGCAATAAAAGACTTTTAGCTGCAGGTCAATTACTTGAACAGTTATTTAGATCAATATTATTGGGAAGGTGGGGATTAATAGCAAAAATGACTTATAATTATCAAAAATTAATTAAAAGAGGAAAATCATTTTCAATTCAATCAATAATCGAGGCAAATGCCGTAACAAAACAAATACTTTCTTCTTTGGCAACTGGAAATTGGATCGGCGGAAGAACGGGAGTTTCTCAAAGATTAGAAAGAAGTTGTTTTGCAAAAACTTTATCGCATTTAAGATCTATAGTTTCTCCCTTAACAACGACCCAAGAGCATTTTAAAGCAAGAGAAATTCATTCAACGGAGTGGGGAAGGGTTTGTCCAGCAGAGACGCCAGAAGGTTCTTCCATTGGTTTAAGGCAGCATTTAGCATTAATGACGGAAATAACGCCGGGATTAAACCCAGAGGAAGAGGAAAAGGTTTTAAAATCGATTAAGTTTAAGATATGAAAGGAGAGAAAATGGAAGAAAAAAATGTTGGAAATGAAGTTTATGATATTTATTTTAACGGTAAGTTTATAGGAGAAACAGATAAACCAGAAGAATTGGTAAATGATATTAGGAGAAAAAGGAGGTTAAATATAATTTCAAATCAAGTTAATGTTGCTATTTATAATGATTTAAAGGAAATAAGAATTAATACCGATTCTGGGAGAACAAGAAGACCATTAATAATTGTTGAAGATGGAAAATCAAAACTTACGCCAGAGTTGATTGAGAAACTTAAAAAGGGAGAAATAAATTGGTCTTATTTATTAAATCATGGTATAATTGAGTATTTAGATGCAGAAGAAGAAGAAAATGCTTATATTGCCTTAACACCCGAAGAAGTTACAAAAGAACATACACATTTAGAATTAGATCCAATAGCTATTTTAGGTATTTCAGCTACTTTTATACCTTACCCCGAATATGATAGAGGGGATAGAATAAATTATGGAGCTAAAATGGTTGGTCAAGCAATTGGTTTGCCTGTGGCTAATTTTTTAATAAGAGTTGATACAAAATCAAATCTATTAACTTATCCACAATATCCTTTAGTTAAAACTGTAACCTCAGATATTTTAGAAAAATATCCAAATGGACAAAATGTTGTGGTTGCGATAATGTGTTGGGATGGGTATAATATGAATGATGCAATAATTTTAAATAAATCTTCTATTGATAGGGGATTGTTTAGATCATTTTATATTAGAACATATGAAACAGAAAAGAAGAGATATATGGGTGGACAAGAAGATGAGATCTGTATTCCAGAACCAGGTGTAAAAGGTTATTTAGGCGAAGCTGCTTATAAAGACTTGGCTGAAGATGGGATCATTAATCCAGAAACAAAAGTTGAATCCGATTCTATTTTAATAGGTAAAGTTTCTCCTTTAAGGTTCCTTTCTGGAGAAGAATTCATGGCTGGGGTGGAGAATAAAAGAGAAACCTCAATTTCTGTGAGACATGGAGAAAAAGGAATCGTAGATAAGGTTATGATTTCAGAAACAACAAATGGAAATCAATTAATAAAAGTTAAAGTTAGGGACGAAAGAATTCCTGAGATTGGAGATAAATTTTCAACGAGACACGGTCAAAAAGGCATTACAGGTTTAATTATTCCTCAAGAGGATATGCCTTTTACTTCTAAAGGGATCGTTCCCGATATAATATTTAATCCTCATGGAATTCCATCAAGAATGACCATAGGACATTTATTAGAAATGTTAGCGGGTAAAGTTGGGGCTTTAGCTGGTGAAAAAATAGATGCATCGGCATTTAATCATCCGAAAGAAGAGGAAATAAGAAAATTAATGAAAAGTTTAGGATTTAGGGATGACGGAAAAGAAACTTTATATTGTGGAAGGACAGGAGAAGCTTATGAAGTTTTAATTTTTACAGGTATTCCATATTATTTAAAATTAGATCATATGGTTGCAAATAAATTACATGTTAGATCAAGAGGACCAGTTACATTATTAACGAGACAACCAACCGAGGGAAGAAGTAAAAGAGGTGGTTTAAGAATAGGGGAAATGGAACAACAATGTTTAGTGGGTCACGGAGCAGTCTTAACACTTAAGGAAAGGTTTGATTCAGATAGCGTGGAAATTCCAATTTGTAAGAGTTGTGGATTAATAGCAATTCACGATAAAATAAAAAATAGAACTTATTGTCAAATATGTAAAGATTCTGAGATCATGTGGGTTAAAACATCTTATGCTTTTAAACTGATGATAGATGAATTGAAATCCGCTTGTATTTATCCTAAAATTAATTTGGAGGAGATATGATGTCTGAGGGAATGATAAGCGGAATTGCATTTGGAATCTTTTCACCTAAATTAATTAAATCTATAGCAACAGTTAGAATAACAACTTCTGATTTGTATGATGTTGACGGTTATCCCATAGAAGGAGGGGTAATGGATCCGAGACTGGGTGTTGTGGACCCGGGTTTAAGATGTAGAACGTGCGGAGCGGGTGTCGGAGAATGTCCAGGCCACTTTGGGTATTTAGAATTAGCAACCCCCGTTGTTCATGTTTTATATACAAAAATTATTCATAAACTTTTAACGGTAACATGCAGGGAGTGTAAAAGAATTTTATCAAAAGAGCCGATATCTTTAATAAAATTATATAAAAATAGACCTAAAAAATGTCCTTTTTGTGGAGCGGAACAAAGGAAAATAAACTTAGTAAAACCTTACATGTTTTATGAGAATAAGGAAGAATTAACGCCATCGAAAATCAGGGAAAGATTTGAAGAAATTCCCGATGAGGATTTAGAAAAAATTGGATTTAAAGGCGGAAGACCAGAATGGTTGATTTTAACATTATTACCCATACCTCCAGTTACCATGAGACCTTCAATTGTTTTGGAAGGTGGAGAAAGAAGTGAGGATGATTTAACTCATAAATTAGTCGATGTTGTAAGAATAAATCAATCTTTAAAAGAAAATACTGCCATAGGGGCACCAGAATTTATACTAGAGGATTTAGCAGAATTGCTACAATATCATGTCGCAACTTATTTTGATAATGAATTAACTGGTGTTCCTCAAGCAAGACACAGGTCGGGGAGACCTCTAAAAGGATTAATACAAAGATTAAAAGGTAAAGAAGGAAGGATTAGAGGAAACTTGCTTGGAAAAAGAGTTAATTTTTCTGCAAGAACTGTTATTTCACCCGACCCCGGATTATCCATAGATGAGGTTGGTGTTCCGGAGGTAATTGCAAAGGAATTAACAATTACTGTGTATGTAAATTCTTTAAACTTGGATTATGTAAAAGATTTAATAAAAAGGGATAAAGTAAATTATGTCACAAGACCCGATAAAAGAAAAGTTAAGGTCACACAAGAAAATAAAGAAGAAATATTAAATAATATTGGAGTTGGTTGGTTAGTTGATAGGCAAATACAAGATGGTGATATTTCCTTATTTAACAGACAACCTTCCTTACACAGAATTTCAATTATGGCCCATAAGGTTAGAATCATGCCTTATAAAACTTTTAGGCTTTCTCCTTGTGTTTGTCCTCCTTATAATGCGGATTTTGATGGGGATGAAATGAATTTACATATTCCTCAAACAGTAGAAGCAAGGGCTGAAGCAAATTTACTTATGAATGTTCCAAGTAATATAAGATCGCCCAGGTCGGGGAATCCCATTGTTGGTCTTGATTTAGATCAAATTTCTGGTATTTATTTGTTAACAAGAAAAAATGTTAAATTAAAAAAGGAAGAAGTTTGTCAATTATTTGCATCAGCTGGTATTGATATTGATTTGCCTAATAAAAAAGAGTTTACGGGAAAAGAAGTATTTAGTTTATTATTACCTAAAAATATAGATCTTGAATTTAAAGCAAAATGTTGTGAAAAATGTGAAAAGTGTTTAGGAATTAAATGCCCATATGATGCTTATGTAAAAATTGAAAAGGGAAACCTTATAATGGGAACAATAGATGAGAAAGGAGTTGGAGCATTTGAAGGAAAAATAATAAGTAAAATAGAAAAATTAAATGATAGTGAGACCGTTAAAGAGTTTATAGATAATTGTGGAAGGTTGGGAAATGCGTTTTTAATGAAAAGGGGGTTTTCAATAGGTCTTTCTGATCTCGATTTGGATGAAAAAGTTAAAAAAGAGATTGAAAAAGAAATAAAAGAAAGTGAAGAAAAGTCTAAATCACTTATTAATGATTTTGAAAAAGGTAAATTGGAAATTTTACCTGGAATGACACCTGAAGAATCGTTAGAAGCGTTAATATTAAGAACATTAGCAAATGGACTTGAGAGAATAAGTAACATAGTAAAAAAGAATATAAAATTAAGTGATTTTATAGTAATGTCTAACTCAGGGGCAAAGGGTTCTTTAATAAATTTAACTCAAATGTCTGCTTGTGTTGGTCAAGAAACAATCTTAGGCCAAAGAATTAAAAGAGGTTATTTAAATAGAACTTTACCTCATTTTAAACCTGGTGATTTATCTCCAAAATCTCATGGCTTTGTTGCAAGAGGATTTAAGCAAGGATTAACTCCTTTTGAACTTTTCTGGAATGTCATGAATGGAAGAGAAGGTTTAATGGATAAGTCCTTAATCACAAGAAAATCTGGTTATATGCAAAGAAGGTTTATGAACGCTTTACAAGATTTAAAAATAGATTATAATTTCACTGTGAGAAACTCTTCGGGAGAAATCATACAATTTTTTGTTGGCGAAGATGGGTTAAACCCCGTAAAAACAGAGGAAAAATTAAATTTAATAGATACGTTGGGTGTTTAAAATGAAAACTTTACCATTAGAACTTCAAGAAGAATTAGAAAAAATAATTAAAGAAAAGAAAATCCCAAAAGAAAAGCAGAAAATTTTATTTGAAAAAGCAATGGAAATTTATGAAAAATATGGTTATGATCCGGGAGAAGCAATAGGAGTTGTGACCGCACAATCTTTATCCGAACCCGCTACTCAGATGAGTTTGGATTATTCAGAAAAAGTTATAGTTAAACATAATGGGACTATAAAAATAGTACCAATAGGAAAATTTATAGATTTAATAATTGATAAATTGAATGGAAAGAAAGTGGGAGATTGGGAAATTTGTGATGTTTCAGATAAGGAGTTATATGTTTTAAGTCTCATGCAAAATGAGAAAGTAAGATGGAAAAAAGTAAAAGAAGTTAGCAGACATCCTTCACCTCAAACCCTTTTAAAAATTAAAACACTTTCTGGAAGAGAAATAATAGCTACAGATTCTCATTCATTTGTAATAAGGAAAAATAATAAAATTGTTTCTATTTCAGGAAAGAATTTAAAAATCGGAGATAGGATACCTTCAATTTCATTCTTACCAGAGAATTGCATACAGTCTATAAAAACTGAAAAATTAATTGGCAAATCAAAATATGTTAAAAAACCCCTTCCAGAAACACTTAAATTAAATAAAGAATTGGGATGGATATTTGGAGCTTATTTATCAGAAGGAAATTCTACTAAGTTTTATGTTTCTTTTTCAAATATAGATCCTTACTTCTTATCTAAAATAAGAAATTTTGCAAATAAATATGGATTTACATTTAATGAGTATGATAATAATAGAGGATTTTCTCTAGGGCATGATATAAGAATAAATTCAAAGCAATTATCAAAATTAATGAAAGAAACGTGTGGAACTGGTTCTAAATTTAAAAAAGTCCCTGATTTTGCATACTCAGCAAATAAAGATTTTGTTTCAGGACTTCTTATGGGTTATTTTGATGGGGATGGAAATGTTTCTGTTGAAAGAAGAGTGATAAGGGTGTCATCAAAATCAAAGGATCTTATAGATGGTATAGCTTTGTTATTAACAAGATTTAAAATATTCGCAAGAAAGTTTAAATCAAAAGAGTATTCTCTTGTAATACCATACAAATACGCACAAATATTTAAAGAGAACATAGGTTTTACTATAAAACATAAGGCTAAAAAATTAGATCAACTTTGTTTAATTTTTCAACAAAATAAAAATTCTTATCAAGATTTTGTAGATATGATTGGAGGGTTTAATGATATTTTAATTAAGATTTCTAAAAAACTTAATTTACCTTCAAGATATGTTAATAGTTTCACAAAAAGACAAAAAATTGGAAGAGAAACGCTTTCAAGACATATAAAAAGATTTGAAAAAATATCCAAAGAAAAATCTATAGATATTAAAAATGAACTGGATATTTTGAAAAGAATGCATAATTCAGATGTTGTATGGGATGAAATTGTTGAAATATCTAAAGTGAAACCATCTAATAAATATGTATATGACTTTAGTGTTCCTGAAACGGAAACATTTACAACTTTTAATGGAATCATAACTCATAACACAATGCGGACGTATCACACTGCTGGGGCTGCTGGAATTCAAGTAACTTTAGGTTTACCGAGGTTAATTGAAATTTTTGATGCGAGGAAAGAACCTTCCACACCAACAATGACCGTTTATTTAGAGAAGGATTATCAAACAAAAGAAAAGGCAGAAAAAGTTGCTAGAGAAATTAAAGAAGTTAAAGTAAGGGATATCATAGACAACACGATAATTGATTTAATGACGATGGAAATAATATGCGAATTAAATATGAAAAAATTAAAGGAACTTGAAATAAAACCAGAAGACATTCCAAAAACAATAAAACTAAGGGGAATTGATATTAAGGTTGAAGGTAAAAATTTAGTCGTGAAGCCAAAAAAAGAAGATTTGAAGAAATTTAATAAATTAAAATATAGAGTTTTAGAAACTCATATAAAAGGTATAAAGGGTATTACTCAAGTCGTTGTAACTAAAGAAGAAGAGTGGGTAATAAGCGCTTTAGGTTCAAATTTAAGAAAAGTTTTAGAGATCGAAGGCGTTGATAAAACAAGAACAACAACAAATAATATATTTGAAGTTTATGAGGTCTTGGGAATTGAAGCAGCAAGAAATAGTATAATAAAAGAAGCCATGAATACAATTGAAGAACAAGGTTTAGGAGTTAATATTAAATACGTAATGCTTTTAGCAGATTTAATGACATTCACTGGGAAAATAAGAGCAATTGGTAGATATGGTATCGCGGGTCAAAAATATTCTGTTTTGGCAAGGGCCGCCTTTGAGGAAACAAAAAAGCATTTAATAAGGGCTTCTGTGAGAGGTTTAAAGGATGATTTAAGTGGAGTCATAGAAAATGTAATGGTTAATCAAGTAGTTCCCATGGGAACGGGGGTAGTAAAATTAGTAGCAAAGCCGCCGTTTGTCGCAAAAACAGAAAAAGAGAAAGTGAAGAAATCTAAAAAAGAGAAGAAAGAATAATTATTTTTATATTCTATTTTAACCTGAAAAGACAATTTATAAATATGAGAAAAAGTGAAGTAGCAGTTTTGGGAATTATTCTTGTTTCTTTTGTTATTGGTGTTTATTTTTATCCGCAGATGCCTGAAAGAATTGCTTCACACTGGAATATTCAAGGGCAGGTAGATGGTTACATATCAAAATTTTGGGGTTTGTTTTTAATGCCCGTCATTTCTGTTGGGTTGTTCCTGTTATTTATTTTAATACCAAAGATAGACCCGTTGAAGCAGAACATCGAGAAATTCAGGAAGTATTTTGACGGGTTTGTTGTGCTGATAATTAGTTTTTTGTTTTACCTTTATCTTTTAACTATTTTCTGGAATTTGGGTATAAGATTCAATATGACACAGTTTTTAGTGCCCGCTTTTGCGGTTTTGTTTTATTATTGCGGAATTTTAGTAGAGAATGCGAAAAGAAACTGGTTTATTGGAATCAGGACACCTTGGACTTTAAGCAGTGAAAAAGTATGGGATAAAACCCACAGGTTGGGAGGGAAACTGTTTAAAATTTGCGGATTAATCATTCTTTTGGGAATTTTTTTACAGGGTTATGCAATTTTTTTCGTTTTCGTTCCAGTGCTTCTTGTTGCAGGTTATACCGTTGTTTATTCTTATTTTGAATACCAAAAAGAAATTAAATAAATATTTGAAATAATTAATTAATGGATCTGAAAAAAATTCAAAAAATTAAGGAGAAGTTTGATAAGGAAAGAGATTGGGATAAATTTCCCGCCTCTAATGTATTTGTTCATCTCGTAGAAGAATTGGGAGAAATTGGAAGATATATAAATTTTGAAGAGGGTTATAAAAAAGAAAGTACAGGTAGCAGCCCGAATATAAATAAAGAGGAATTAAAAAGGGAATTTGCACAGGTTTTAATGTTATTTCTACAATTAGCTAATCATTATAAAATTGATTTGGAAAAGGCATTTAAAGATGAATTAGAAATAATGAAAAAAAGATTTAAAAAGTAGAAATCTTTTTATATGTTTTGTCCTAAATAATTTTTATTCTAATTTAATAAAAAATAAATGGTTTTTATGCGAGCAGAAATTGAGATTCCAGAGAATGTAAATGTGAATTTAGAAGGGGATAAAATAATTGTTAAAGGACCAAAGGGAGAACTAATTAGAGAATTTAAGCATTTAAGAATAAAGAAAGAAATAAAAGAAAATAAGGTTATTTTTAGTTCTGAATTAGAAAGGAAAAGGATAAAAGCATTAATTGGAACCTGGAAAGCGCATTTAAAAAATATGTTTTTAGGCGTTCTTCATGGTTGGAAGTGTAAATTAAAAATTGTTTATTCACATTTTCCAGTAAAAGTCGAAGTTAAAGATTCCGAATTTATAATTCATAATTTTTTAGGGGAAAGAAAACCAAGAGTTGCAAAAATATTTGGAGATGTTCAAGTTAAAATTGAAAAAGATGAAATTATCGTTTCGGGAATAAATAAAGAAGAAGTTGGACAAACAGCAGCAAATATAGAAAGGGCAGCAAGGATAAAAGGTTATGATAGAAGAGTTTTTCAAGATGGGATTTATATAACTGAAAAACCACAAATTATGGGTGAAGAAAATGTTGCGCAATCTGCTTAAATTAAGAAAAAAGATAAAAAGGAAAAAGCCTAAATTTAAAAGGCAGGAATGGTTCAGACAAAAGTGTTTAGGTATAAAATGGAGGAGACCAAAAGGTTCACAATCGAAATTAAGAAAAGGAATTAAAGGAAGAGGTAAAGTCCCAAAACCAAGTTATGGCTCACCTAAAGAAGTAAGAGGATTAAATTCTTTAGGTTATAAGGAAATAAGAGTTTTTAATATTAAGGATTTGGAAAAAATAAACCCAGAAAAAGAAATAATTGTTATAGGAAGTACTGTGGGAAAGAAAAAAAGAACAGAAATAATTAAAAGGGCGGATGAATTGGGAATAAAAATTTCAAATAGATAGTATGTTATTTAAAAGTAAATGTCCATTTTGTGGAACTTGTGGAAAGATTTGGAATAAAAGGTCTAAGATATTTATATGCCCTCACTGTTCTTCTATATTTTCAGATTTTGGTGTAATCTTGCAGTCAGAAAGAGAAGAAGAAAAAGAAATTCCATTTTATTCATGGATGTAATAAAAATTTAAAGCCTTTAATAATATTTTTAATTGAGTGTATGATCAGGGAACCTGCCGTTGCTGGGATGTTTTATTATTTTGATAAAGCGAATTTAGAAAAGCAATTATCTAAACTTTTTTCTAATGTGCAAATAAAAGAAGAGTGTTTTGGTGTTGTTTCCCCACATGCGGGTTATATTTATTCGGGTAAAACGGCTGCTTTTGCAATTGGTTCTTTAAAAAGAATAAATAAATTTGTAATATTGGGTCCTAATCATTCATTAATTGGTCCCGAACTTTCTATAATGGGAAAAGGTTTTTGGAGAACCCCCCTGGGAGAATGTAAAATTGATTCAGAAATTGCTAAATATTTATTAGAAAAATGTGAATTTTTAAAAGAAGATTCTTCTGCACATATAGAAGAACATTCAATAGAAGTTCAATTACCTTTTTTACAGTATAAATTTAAAAATTTTAGTTTTGTTCCAATTTGTATAGAAAATGTTAGTTATTCCGAGGAGTTTTTAAAAATCTGTGAAAAACTGGGAAAAGCAATTGCTCAAGGATTTGAAAAGTTTAATTTTAATATAATAGCAAGTTCTGATTTTTCTCATTATATGCCATTTAAAACGGCAGAAGAAAAGGACAAAAAAGTATTTAAATACATAGAAAAATTAGATTTAAAAGGTTTCTTTAAAACTTTAGAAGATATTGGTGCTTCGGTTTGCGGTTACGGACCAATAGCGGTTTTAATGTCAGCAGCAAAAAATTTAAATTGTAAAGAAGTAAAACTAATTCATTATTCTTCTTCTGGTGATCAGACCGGGGATTATGGTTCTGTTGTAACTTATGCGGCTATTGGGTTTAAATTATAAATATGATTTTTTAGAGAGTTTTTCATAACCTGGTCTATTTACTTCTTCTATTAATAGTTCTCCCCCATTTGCAAGTTGGTAAAGTCTATATACATTTGGTGATTCAACAATTTCAGATGCACTAGAAAGAAGTCCATAAAGTGATAGTTCGCTAGTCACTAAACCAATTGATGGCAAATAATCAACGATTTTATTAGAAATAGACTCCGCTAAAGAAGACGAAAATCCTTCCATCATTAAATAAATACCACCTATAAAACCTAAAACACTTGATATAAAAACAGGTATATATTTCCAATGTATTATTCTGTTTTTTGTTGCAAGTTCTTTAACGTCTATTCCTTCTTCATTCTCTAAATAATAAACATAAGCTAAATCTCTTTTAAAGGTTTCAGTTATATAAGATAGAAATCTTCTTGATTTATAACTTCCATACCACCCTATTTTAATACAAATATTATTTAGTTCTTCTTCTTTACCTTCTTTTATTAATTTTTTTATTTTTTTTAATGGATCTTTTAATCCTTTTATTATGGATTTAACAAAATCTCTTGCATATTCTATTAACTTTTTTTCTGTTTTTTCAATTCCTTTTTCAGCTTTATTCTTCCTTTTTATTTTCTTAGGTTCAGGCAAAAGACGGCTTAACCCAAAAGGAGTTCTATAATGGTTGTCAAGGTCTTCAAACAATTTTTCAAATTTTTTTCCTTTTTCTGTGAGGTTAACATAATATTCTACTTTTCCGTTATTTTCATTACGATATACTTTTACTTCTCCAATGTTACCACTACCTTTAACTTTAATTTCACTTACTAAATCCATTTCTTCAAAGTTTATAGTTGCCATATAAAATGCCGTAATATTTATTATTAAGTAGTAATAATTAGTTTAATATTTATAAATCTTTCGTCTTAAAACTACCACAAAATTATTTCTTTGTTTCTTTCTTTTATTTTCCTTAATTTTTTATCCATTAATCTCTCATCTTTTTCTAAACCTATTAAAATTTCATCTGAAAACAAATCTTTTCTTAAACCATACCTATAAATCATAAAATAATCATTAGCTATTGTAGTATTTTTATTTTCTAGAGAAATAAAAAATTCAAATTCTGGATTGCCTGTATAAGCTTCAGAATCTATTTTGTGGGAAACATCGGTATTAATAATTATCTTTTTTAAAAATTTTAAATAATTCCATTTATTTTTTATTTTTATTGTGTTATCAATTAAAACTCTTTCTTGTAATTCTTCCCATGCCATTGGATTTTTATTTAATATTCTTTCAAGATAATTTCTTGCTTTTCTTACTGAATAAATTTGTATAACCATTTTATTTGTTATTGAAAAGAAATTTAATTGTTTTATGAGAAAATAATTATATGGCTTATAATTTTAATTTTAATCTTACAAAAATATCAAGGTCTCTTTTTAAGGATATAGCAAGGTTTTCTAAAAGAAAAAATATACATAAAAGATTAGGAGAAACTGCAAGATATCTTGTTGAAAAATTTAAATTACATGAGATTACTGGTTTGCCCGTTTCTGATGCGATTATGGTTGTGGAGGATTTAATAGACACCTATGTTAAAAATCTTACAGAAAGAGAAAAATTTTTAAAAACAAGAAAAAGGGCCTTATTTCTTCCACACTGTTCAAGAAAATATATGGATAGCAGGTGCAAGGCTATATTTGATAAAAAGACATCCTCATACAAATGCATGCACTGTTCTCCCGATTGTAAAATCAATAAGGCAACAAAATTAGGGAAGGAAAAAGGTTATGATGTTTATATATTACCGGGAGGGTCTTGTATAAAGAAAATCCTGCAAAGCAAAAAATATGAAGGAATTGTGGGGGTTGCTTGTACCGAGGAATTGAAACTCGGTTATAAAAATTTATCTGGGACGGGTATAGCATCTCAAGGCATCCCACTACTAAAAAATGGCTGTTCTGATACAAACTTTAGTTTAAAAACATTAAAAAGTATTTTGTGATTTCTTTTTATTTTTTAATTCTAGAAAACAATTTAAACTTAAATAATATCTGTTTAATAATTCGTGAATGAAAAATAATAAAATGGTGGTTTTGTGATAAGACAACCCATAGTTTGTGTTTTAGGGCATGTGGACCACGGAAAAACAACTTTGTTAGATTCAATTAGAGGTAGCGGAGTTGCTGAAGGAGAAGTCGGTAGAATCACACAACACATAGGAGCATCTGAATTACCAAAGAAAGTCATTGAAAAAGTTTGTGGAGATTTGCTTGAAAAAATGAAAATTAAACTTAATATTCCTGGTTTACTTTTTATTGATACTCCCGGTCATGAGGCTTTTACAACTCTACGGAAAAGAGGTGGAAGTATTGCAGATTTAGCTGTTTTAGTTGTGGATATTAATGAAGGTTTTCAACCACAAACCGATGAGTCCTTAACCTTTTTAAAGGAATTTAAAACTCCATTTTTAGTTGCTGCAACAAAAATTGATAAAATTTTTGGGTGGATACGAAAACCAAAAGCGTGTTTTTTAGAAAGTTTTAAAGATCAACCAGAAAGAGTTAAGAAAGAGTTAGAGGAAAAAATTTATAAATTAGTGGGAGAACTTTCTGAAAGAGGGTTTGAGGCGGAAAGATTTGACAGGGTTTCTGATTTTGCAAAACAAGTTTGTATTGTTCCAACTTCGGGAATTTCCGGTGAGGGCATTCCAGAACTACTTGTAATTTTATGTGGATTAGCACAAAAGTATCTAAAAAATAAATTAGAAATTGAAAAGGGGGTTGGTAAGGGTTCTGTTTTAGAAGTTAAAGAGTTTAAAGGATTGGGAACAACTATAGATGTTATTCTTTACGACGGGGAAATTAAAAAAGGTGATTATTTAGTGATTGGAGGAACAGAAAAAGAAAAGGTTATTGTAACAAAAATAAGAGCTTTGCTTAAACCGGAGCCATTAAAAGAATTAAGAGTTGAGAAAAAATTTTTACAAGTAGATTCGGTTTCAGCGGCGGCGGGAATAAAAATTAGTGCACCCGGGTTGGAAGAAGTAATTGCCGGTTCACCGATAAGAGCAGTAAGGACGGAAAAAGATTTAGAAAAAGCAAAAGAAGAAGTTGAAAAAGAAATTGAAGAGATTGAAATTGAAACAGAAGGAGAAGGGGTTTTAGTTAAAACAGATACTTTAGGAAGTTTAGAGGCGTTAATTAAAATTTTAAAAGAATTAAACATTCCTATAAGAAAAGCAAAGGTTGGTAATATAACAAAATCGGATATATTAGAAATAAAAACTTTAGAAGAACCAATAATTTTTGCTTTTAATTCAAAAATCTTACCCGAGGCCGAGGAGGCTTTAAAGGGTTCTGGGGTTAAAATATTCAAATCAAACATAATTTATAAAATAATTGAGGATTATCAGGAATGGAAAGAAGAGGAAGAGAAAAAGAAAGAAGAGAAAATCCTTGAATCCGCAATAAGACCAGGAAAAGTTAAAGTTTTGCCTGGTTGTGTTTTTAGACAATCTAAACCAGCAATTTTTGGGGTTGAAGTTTTGGCGGGAACGATAAAACCAAATTACATATTAAGATCTGATGATAAGATAATAGGAGAAATAAAACAAATCCAATTAAGGGGCGAAAACGTAAAAGAAGCAAAAATTGGAGATAAAGTTGCAATATCAATGGAAGGGGTTACGATGGGGAGACAAATAAAAGAAAATGATATTTTAGAAGTTGTTTTAAATGATAAGGATTTGAAAATTTTAGAGAAAATAAAAAATAAATTAAGAGAAGATGAAATAGAATTATTAGAACAACAAGAAGAAAAATTAAAAAAGGAAAGGATTAAATGGTAGAAAATAATATTTGGATTTTATTTTCTCTTTTCTTTGACCCAACTCTTTGGTTATTGGTTTCGGCATTAATTTTAATAATTCATTATCTTCATTCAAAATTTAAAAAAAGAAAATTTGAAAAGTTTGTTATTTTATTTTTTATAAGCTTGGTTTTGTCTGCCGCCACATCTGAAAGTTTAAAATTAATTTTTTCTATCCCAAGACCCTGCGTTCCTTGTACAAACAACCAAATAAATTGCAATCCCTATTGTCCCACAACAAATTCTTTTCCCTCTGGCCACACAACTATAGCCTTTACAACATTTACTTCTATTTATTTAATTTATAAGAAAAGGAAATTTTTAGCTTTTTTTATAATTCCGTTTTTAACGGGAGTTTCAAGATTAGTTTTGGGCGTTCACACCGTTTTAGATGTTCTTGTAGGGAGTTTAATAGGGATAATAATACCCATAATAGTTTGGGAGATAGAAAAAAATTTTAAAAAATAAAAAGAAACTAAAGAAAATAATCATTTATTTTTTCTTTTTACTTTTGCCTTTTTTTCCACTTTTCTTTTTACTTGACTTTTTCTTTTTCGCCATTTTTCACCTTTAATTATTATTTATATAATTAATTTGGTTCATCTTGCTTAAATATTTATTCTCTTTTATATCTTAAAATCCCCGCAATTCCACCAAGTTCTTTTAATTGTTCACCTTCTCTTGTATCTATTGATATCATTTCTACTTGGGCTCCTATTTTTTCTGCTTGTTCAATTATTTCTTCTAATATTTCTTTTTCTTCTAAAACTTCTAATTTGCTTCCACATTTTGGGCATTTTTGTAATTCTTTTTGATCTTCTTTTATTATTTTCTCAATTTCAAATCCACAAGAACATTTAAGTTTAACTTTAATCCAATTAAATCCTTCAGAAATTAATAAAATTTCCATGTTTCCCGAGTTTAAGGCATCTATAACTTCTTTAAATCCATAAATTGCAAGGCCCGTATCCTTTTTTAGCTCAGTAAAAAATTTGTTCATAATTTCCTTTTCTTTAATTATTGAAGCTTGAGAAATTAGATCTGCTGCCCTATTAACTGTTTCTTCTAAACCATATTCTCCCGTATAAGATGTGTCTACAACACCTAAAATTTTATTTTTTATGTCATAAACTAAATAATCACCAGAAGCAAACTGATCTTTAATCATACCTGGGCCACCGATTATGATTCCTTTTAATTCTGGATATTCCTTTAGTTTTTCTGAAGCAACATTACCAACCTCTTTTAAAAAATCATTTAATAATCCTTCCCTAACTCTCGCATACCTTTGCTGGCTCCAACCACCTTTGGAAGTTTTTCCCGGAACAATTGAAGTTAAGTGTTTTAAAATTTCTATTTTTTTACCTTTTACAATTCCTATATCTGCCTCCGAGGAGTCTAAAACAATTAAACCGTAAACTTCCTTTTCAACAACCATCTTTTTTAATGGTTCTAAAACAAATTGCTGGTCACACCAATAAAGTTTTGTGTTTATTGGTTCCGGCGGTTCAAGAGACCACAATTCGATATCAGCAACACCTTCTGTTTCAGAAACATTTCCGCAAAAAATAACTAAACCATTTGGAGGCGTTTGTTTGTATAATTTTAAGTGTTGAACAATTTTTTCTAATGCGGATAAAACATTTTTTCTTGTTGTTTTTGATTTTATATTTTGAGCAGTTGATTTTTCTTGAATTATTTGATTTGTAGCATTATTTATATTATAACCGGCGGGAATGTAAAAGGAAACTAATTCTGTATGCCTCCCTCTTATTTTTTCTAATTTAGATATGAATGCTTTTAATTTCTTCTTTTTTATATCAATTTCACTCTTAAATATAATCCCCTCTTTAATTAAAAATCAGTCTTCTTCTTTGGTTATTATACCTTTTCTTTTCTTAATTTCGTTTATAACTTTTTCTTGAAGTTCTGCGGGCAAAGGCTCATATACAATATCTATTAAAGAATAAAAACCCTTTCCCCCCGTTGCTGATTTAAGTTCAGAATTAAAACCAAACATTTCAGACACGGGAACTTTTGCCTTAATAATTGAGGCTCCTCTTTCTTCCCCAACATCCAAAACTTGTCCTCTTCTTTGTGTTACTTGCTTCATTGCATTTCCCAATTCTTCAGAAGGAACATCAATTCTTATTATTTGTTTAGGTTCTAAAATGTATGCTTTTGATAAAACCATTGCCTCTCTAATTGCTCTTCTAACGGCAGGTATAACTTGTGCTGGACCCCTGTGGATTGCATCTTCGTGTAATTTTGCGTCCATTAATTTAACCTTAACTTTAAAACAATTTTCTTTTGCTAAAGGACCTTCATTCATTGCTTCTCTAAACGCCTCTTTAATCATTTCAATCACTTCTAAAATCGCTTGAACACCTCTTGTCATATCAATTAAAACATTTTTATTATAAATTAATTTAACCCTTCTCGCCTCTTCTCTATCCATACCTAAACTTCCAAGTTTTTCAAATAAAGGCAAGTTCTTTTTCTTTATTTCCTGGTCTTCTATTTCTCCTCTAACCATTGCCTCATAAACCCCATCCTCAAGTGGCTCCGTGATTATGTAAAATCTATTATGTTTGTTCGGGGATTTTCCTTCCACGGGTTCTGTTATTCTTGATTTTATTGATTCCTTATAAACGACTATTGGTGGGGAGAATTTAACTTCCAAACCCATTTCTTTAAGTTTTCTTTCTACTTTTGCTTCTATATGTAATTCTCCTAGACCAGAAACTAAATATTCCCCCGTTTCTTCATCGATTTTAATTTTTAGTGTCGGGTCTTCCCTTGAAAGTTTCTTTAAAAAGTTTATTAGTTTTGATAAATCCTTTGGATGAGCTGGCTCGACCGCCTTTGTAACAACTGGTTCAAATAAATGTTTTATTGCTTCAAATGATTGTATGGGATTTTCGGGGTCACATAAAGTTTCTCCCGAAGACGCTTCTTGTAAACCAACAATTCCAACGATGTTTCCCGCTATAACTTCGTCCATATTAAGCCTTTGCGCCCCCTTGTAAATTGAAACCTGCTGAACATTCCCCGTTCTGTGTTGTCCAACCATATAAATTTGTTGTCCTCTTTTAATTTTACCAGAAAAAATTCTAACGGTGGCAACATAACCAGCATGAGGGTCTGGATAAATTTTAGTTACGACTGCCGCTAATTTTCCATTGGGGTTGCAAGAAATCATGTCTTTTCCAACTTCGGACTCAATATCACCTGGCCAAATTTTTTGAATTCTGTATTTTTGTGCTTCTATGGGACTTGGTAAGTGTTTAATAATCATATCCATTAAAACGGTATATAATGGAGCTTTTTCATGTAATTCTTTATCTTCTCCCCTTTCTGTTTTTTCTATAATATCTTTAAATGTAATTCCAGTTTTTTTCATAAAAGAAGCAGAAATTGCCCATTTTTTCACCGCGGAACCAAAGGCAACAGAGCCATCTTGAACACTAACCAACCATTTATTTTTAAATTCCGTTTCTGCATATTTTTGGATTAACATATTAACTTCATCTATTATTTTCTTGAATCTTTCCTGCATTTGTTCCGGAGTTAATTTTAATTCCTTAATTAACCTGTCAACTTTATTTATGAATAAAACGGGTTTTACCCTTTCTCTTAAGGCCTGTCTAATAACGGTTTCCGTTTGAGGCATTACACCCTCAACGGCACAAACAAGAACAATAACACCATCTACCGCTCTCATTGCCCTAGTAACATCTCCACCAAAATCAACATGCCCCGGGGTGTCAATTAAATTAATTAAATATTTTTTACCTTCAAATTCGTGAATCATGCTTGCATTGGCAGCATAAATTGTGATTCCCCTTTCCTGTTCTTGCTCATCCGTATCCATAAATAATTGCCTTCCCGCTAATTCATCGGAAATAATTCCCGCTCCCGCTAATAAAGAGTCGGATAGTGTGGTTTTGCCATGATCTATATGGGCCACAGTACCCATATTTCTAATTTGCTCTGGTTTTGTCATTAATTCCTTTACATCTTGGGTTATGTCTCTTGCCATAAAATCACTTCATATTATTATATTATTATGCCTCAATTTAAATAATCTAAAATTTTAGAAGTTATAATTTAAATAATTTTCTATTTCATCGATTTCCATAATTTAAAGAAACCTGTTACCCAGAATATTTCCCCAATT
>CAZFVX010000007.1:15788-20784 GCA_964522675.1 uncultured archaeon | reverse complement strand
ACAACATACCCAGGTACATTGGGAAATGCATCAACAAGACCATTTGGTAAGGGTTTAAAGGGAGAATACGATGCGGGAAACTTTGTAGTAATTTCAAAGGAAGGTGTAAATGATTACTATTATGTTAACAGAGTTGATTACAATGAAACAAGATCATTAATATACATAAAGTTAGATTCTGGTTCATGGTATTATGGTAGAATTAGGAATGGTAGTAATGAATACTTCTGGGTAATCAATGTAAGTCAGAATGGCGGATTATGTAATGAAAGTGGGACAGAATTTAGATTAGGTAATCAATCTCATACAAGAACACAAACAGGTACTGTGGACTTTAGAAGTACAAATAAATGTGGACAAGCTGGTGCTGGTAATGATTGTTGGAGAAATATAACATTAACAAATGATCCTGATAATACAGATTGGGCAGCAGCTAATATAACTCTTGGCGGTCAAGATTATTGCTTAGCAGTCCATAAAAACTGTGATACAATAATGCTTTCACATTGGAACACAGGGGCTCCTGGTTCAGGAGTTTGTTTGGGAGGAACATATTTAGAAAACTTCTGGTCAGGAAATCCATTATATCCAGGAAACTCAACTGCAGCATTAGTTAATGTAAGAGTTCCTTATGGTGTTGCAGCAGGACAAGTAAAAACGGGTTACATAAGAGTTTGGGCAAGCACATAAAGAATTTCGACCCTTTATTTTTTATTTTAGAAAAAAGTCATGTTCACCCAAATCCCCCCTCTTTTTTTATTTTTTTAAGAAATTAAGGCAATGTTTTATATTTTGTTGCTCCTAAGGACCATTCAAGTAAAAGAATAAGCCCTGCTAAAATTAGTAAAAAATAAGTTAAATTTAACTCAATTGTTTTACCTTTAAGAATAACTTTTTCAAAAATGGATTTAAAAGAGGATTCATTTGTTACTGTATAATATGTTCCATTTGTTTCGTTTGCTATTAATTTTAAACTTTCTTCATTTAAATTTGGAAACCTTGATATGGTTGCATTTGTTAAATTTTCTGGTAATTGTATTGTTTCGTTTGTTAAATTTTCTCTACTGCCAATACCTATGGGAAAAACCCGAATTTGATTTGATTTTACAAATTCTAAAGATTCATTTATTCCTACACCGGCGTTATTTATTCCATCAGTTATTAAAACAATAACTTTATTCTTTTTTCCAGTTTCATTGGAATTTATTAACAAAGTAGAAGAGAGAATTAAAGCATCTCCAATTGCCGTTCCTGCGGGAGTGTCTAAATCAAGAAGTTGAATCGCTTCTTTAATTTTTTCTTTATTATCAGTTAAATCTAATCTTGTATATGCTTTTCCAGCAAAAGAAACTATTCCTATTTTTGTTGTTGGAGGCAATTTATCAATTATACCTAAAGCAGATTCTTTTGCGGCCTCTAATCTATTAGGTTTATAATCTGATGTTAACATACTCGAAGAAGTATCCATCGCTAAAACAAAATTTGTATTAGAAATTTTTTCTTCATATCTTATTATTACATTAGAAGCTGCTAAAACAATTATAATTAATGCTAATATTCTTAGTATGAGGGGGATAATATTTGGAGAAAGTAATTTTTTTCCAGCAATTCTTTCTAATATCTCAAAATTTCCAAATTTAATTGTTCTTTTTTTACTGGACCTTATTGTTAGTAAATGTAATAAAACAACTCCTCCCACAAAAAATATTAATAAGTTTAGATTATCATATGAAAGTATTATCTCCATATCATCATCCTATTATACACCTCTAAACATTATATTGAAATATTTAACTAAAGGTATTACAAATGGGTCTATCGTATAAATTTTAATAAAATGTGCACCTGAACTTATAAATTCTGTTTCAACTTCGGTTTCCTGCCTTTTGGCTAATCTTTTAAACTCATCTTTAACTTTATCAATATTTACAACTAAAGTTTTTCCTGTGTATGGATCTGAAAATCTTATCAATCCCACACCTTCTGGTAAGAATGTATCTCTAATATCCCTAACCATTAAACCAAAAACTCTTTCTAATTTTCCACATAAAGATTTTAATGGGTCTTTCCAGGCTTTTCCCGCTCCTATAAAATCAGAAATAACGAAAAGGATTGTTTTTGTCCTTAAATTTTCAACACAAAAATTTAATGCTTCTGTAAGGTTGCAATCACCACCATACATTTTTGGATTAACAAGAACATCTAAAATTTTAAAGTATTGGTCAGGTCCTGGCATGGGAGGAACAAAAACTTTTACTTCATCGGAAAATAATCCAAGACCAACATTATCTCCTATTGTCACACCAGCATAAGCAAAAGTTCCAGCCAATACGGCTGCGTATTCACTTTTTGTTTGATTTGTTGTCCCAAAAAGCATAGAACTTGAAGTATCAAGTAAAATGAAAACATCTAAATCTCTTTCTTCTTCAAATTGTTTTACATATAATTTATTTAATCTTACACTTGATTTCCAATCTATTAAAGAAGCATCATCGTGTTGTGTGTATTCTCTTAAACCAGCAAATTCTATTCCTCTTCCTCTTAAAAGAATTCTATATTTCAATATAAATCTAAAAGCATCCATTAACTTTTTTACATTTGCATCTATTTCTCTCATTAAAACTTCAGGTTCTTGCGTCGGCTGAAATGTTTCTTTTTTCTTCTTTTTTCTTAAAAATTTAAAACGCATATTTAATTATTGTATTTAGAAATAGAAAAATATTTTTAAGATAGATTTATGGAATATCTATCGTGTTTAAAATATCTTCAACAATTTTACCTGTTCTTATTTCTTTTGCTTTTCCTTCATAGTTTAATATTATTCTGTGTCTCAATACAGAAGGTGCAACAAATCTCACATCCTCAGGGGTTACAAAATCTCTGCCATTAAGTAAAGCATTTGCTTTACTTGCTATAAACATCCAAATTGAAGCCCTTGGGGATGCACCCCATCTTATATATTTTCCAAGACCTATATGGTATTTTTCTGGTCTTCTTGTTGCAGAAACAATTTTAACAATATAATTTTTTATTTCTTCGGATATGTAAATTTTTTTAACTAATTCTTGCATATTCATTATTTCCGCTGGTGTTAAAATGGGTCTTACATTAAATTCAAATAATTTTTTAACTTCAACGTTTTGTTCCAATATTTTTGTTTCTTCTTCCTCGCTTGGATAATCTACATAAACTTTAAATAAAAACCTATCTAATTGTGCTTCTGGTAAAGGATAAACACCCATTTGTTCTAACGGATTTTGGGTTGCTAAAACCAAAAAAGGTTGTGGTAAAGAAAAAGTTTCTTTACCTATAGTTACCTTTCTTTCTTGCATTGCCTCAAGCATAGCAGATTGAACTTTTGGTGGAGCCCTGTTAATTTCATCGGCTAAAATAAAATTTGCAAATATAGGGCCTTTAACAACATAAAAACTTTCTTCCATCCTAAAGCCGCCAGGTCTATATCCAGTTATTCCCGTAATATCTGCAGGCAATAAATCGGGGGTAAACTGAATTCTTTTAAAGGTAGCTTCTCTAACACACTGAGATAAAGTTCTAACTAATAAAGTTTTGGCAAGTCCAGGAGCACCTTCAAGTAACGCATGACCATTTGCTATCAAGCAAATTAGTGCAGCATTAATAACATCTTTTTGACCAACAATAACTTTTGTTATTTCTTCTCTCATCTCTTGCATTTTTTTCTTTGCATCCTTAACTTCTTGTGATATATCTTCTTCCATTACTTCTGGTTTAGGGCTTATCTTTACCGAAACCCGTGATTCTTGTGATTGAGGAATAGTTGGTTGTGGAGTTTGTTGTGGGGCAGGACTTGGTGTGGAAGGAGGAGTTGGCATTGTGGAGGGTGGTGAAGGTTGGGGAGATTGAATAGATGGTGATGGCTTTGCTTCCATGTGTTGTTTGAGTTGTGTCATAAATTTTAATCCTGGTTTTTCTTCTTTTGTTTCTTCCGGTTTTTTAAAGGTTGGTAAAGAAATTTTTATAGATTTTTTAGGTTGAGGTTCTGGTGGTGGTTGAATATCACCTGCACCAGGAAACCTACCACCAAATGGAATAATGGGTAAAGGTGCTTTCTTTTCTTCCTCTTTATTAGGAATATTAACTTCTATCTTTTTCTTAGGAGTAATTGATTTTTCTTCTTGTGTTGAGGTTTGAGGTAAATTTTTTTCTATAGGAGTTTCTTTTTTTGATGAATTTGTATCTGACTTTGGTAAATTAATTTTAATTTTTGGTTTTTTAGCTTCAGTTTTCTCTTTTGAATTTTTAATTTTTATAGATTTTTTAGAAGTTTTTGCAGAATTCTTTTTTTTCTTAGAAGCGGGCCTTGCCATATATTTAATAATTATAGTTTCTGATTAATAAATTTAAATAAAAAGAAAAACAAATATTTAAAAAGGACATTAATTTTGAAAAGAGGTTTAAAATGACAACATCTCTTATTGAACTTAAAAAAGAAGAAGAAAAATTAAAAAAAGATTTAGAAAACATAAAAAAAAGTTTTGAAGACGGTATTATTTCTGAAAAAGTTTATGAAGAAAGTAGAAGAAAGGTAGAAGAGAAAATAAGAGAAAATAAAAAAAAGTTTTTAGAAGAACTAAAAAAATTAGAGGAAGCACAAGCATTAATTATTTTAAGAAAAGCAAGAAGGAAAAAAATATTATCAAAAGAAGAATATGAAAAAGCAAAAAAAGAGATAGTAAAAAAAGTTAAAGAAGAAAAACCCGAAGAGGAAGCTAAATTAATTATAAAAGGTTTAGAAATTGTTGAAAGGGGTAAAGAAGTTCTTGAAACAGGAGAAATAGAAATACCAATTGTTTTAGAAGAAAAGAAGCCTGGAATTCTTTTTAAAATTTTTAGTAAAAGAAAGCCAAAAAAGAAAAGGGAGAAGAGGAAGAGGGAAGAAAGGGAAAAAGAACCAGAGGAAGAAGAGGAAATAAAGTTACCATTTTATACTAAATTAGGCATTTTCTCTAAATTCTTT
>CAZFVX010000007.1:0-15688 GCA_964522675.1 uncultured archaeon | reverse complement strand
AGAGGAAATAAAGTTACCATTTTATACTAAATTAGGCATTTTCTCTAAATTCTTTCTCAAATTCTTTAAAAATAAAGGAAAAGAAAAAATGATTAATTTGCAAATTTCTGCATTAAAAAAATTGAAAAGGATTGAGAAAATTCAAAATAAGAGAAAGGAGTTAATAGAAACTGCGCACGTATTAAGAAATTTTATAGAGAAAAAATTTGATATGAAGAAAAAACTAACATACGAAGAGTTAATAAAGCAAATTGAATTATTAGAAATCGAGAAAAATCTTAAAGGTGAATTAATAGATTTCTTTAAAGAAATGATAACCGTAGAATATAGTAAAAAGTTTGATCCTAAAAAGTATTCAAGTAAATTACAATGGGCTAGACGTATAGTTAAGAGATTGTAGAAAAGAATTAAAATCTTTAATTTTAAAAATTTTAAATGGAAAAAAATTATGATTTTTTTTGTATTTTAGGTTTGATTTTATTTCCATTAATTATAATTTTTATAGCACCGGTATGGCATGAATTCTCACATATAATTGTTTTGAAATATTATAATTGTGATTATAATTTAAACATATTTTTTTCATCTTCTGGTTTTTACGGGGAAATCGAACCTTGTTGTGATTTAAATCCTCATCAACATCTTTTCTTATTATTTTCTGGAAGTGTTGGAAATATATTATTGGGATTTTTATTTTCCTCTTTAGGATGGCATTATTCAAAGAAAAAGAAACCTTCAAGTATATTTTTTTCAATAATTGGAATCTCATTTTTATTTTCACCAATGATTTATTCCTTTACAAGTTATGGCGACTGGGTTAATAGTTTAAAAATAATAAATTACATGTTAAACATTCAAATTCCGAATTTTATTTTACCCATAATGGGAACAAGTTTATTTTTAATCCCAAATATAAGGTTTTTTATGAACTTTAAATACATTTTAAATGATTGGATAGGAAGTGAAATTGAAATAATAGAAAATGAAGTAATGGTATAAAATTAATTATTAAAATAATGGAACAAATCCCAAGTACCATAAAATTAAATAAGCAATGAGTATTATTTCTACTGCAAACATTACATATAGAATATAATCTAAATAAGTTTTCTTCTTTTTCTTTTTTCTTTTCTTTATTATTACAACTATTGCTAATAGTAGTGTCCATATGAATGCTAATAATGGTAATATTGGCCACGCAAGAACCATTAAAGGTGGTGCAAGTTTTATAATAACAGTTACAGGTGCAAAAGCATAAGCACCTTCTTTAGTACTAACTATTAAATTACCTTTACAAGTTCTTGGTCCTTTATTTGTTTTAAAGAAAATGTTAAAAGATTTTGTTTCATTTGGTTTTAAGAAATTATTTGTATCAAATTCCCAACTTAAACATTCATCTAAATTTTCAAATCTAACACTTATATTTGTTAAATTTAATCTTCCTGTGTTTTTTAGTAAAATTGGTATAGTTATATTTGAAAGTTCAAGCAATTCAAGAACCCTTGGAAATTCTAAAATTTCTATTTCATACATTTTTATTCCAGGTAAAACTTGTAAGTAAAAATAACTCCAATCTAATGTTGTGTTATTCCAAACTGCTTTCACAGGAATTGTATAAAGACCTGGTTTTGCTGTTAAGGGTGGTTTTACAAAAATTGTCCTATTTACAGTTGTATTAACAGGTAAGAAATCAACATAAGCTTCTCCGTATTCCCATTCTGGTAAAACTATTGGAACAAGTGTTATATTTGAAACATTAACAGTTCCTATATTTGTTACATTAAATAATGCTGGTATGTTTTCACCAACATAACCAGTATATGTTCTGTTTATAGGATTTATAGTTACTTTAATCACAGTTACCCCTGGTTTTGGTTGAACACCTGGCGTTGGTTGCGGGGTAGGGCTTGGGGTTGGAGTAGGGGTTGGAGTTGGTTGCGGTTGTGGTTGTGGTATTTCTTGTGTTATATTAACTATAGGAAAAGTATCTGTTACACTTATAGTTCCACTACAAGAAAGATAAATATCACATAAAGCAGTATCATTTATAGGGGTTCCATTTATAGCATATACATAACAATCATATATTCTATAATTGGATGTACAAGTAACTATTAATTCATTTAAAGTAACTAATTTTCCATCATCTTGAACATGAACCTCATAACCACTGGTGCCAAATATAAATGTTCCTCCATCGTATTGACACTCATCCGAAGTTACATTTTCATCTGTTGAAAGGCATACATAACAATATTTGCCACAAGAAGACATATTAAATGTGTAAACATTATAATTTGTTCCTTCCAAATTTACGTTCCCTTTATAAACTGTTGTGTTTTCATTCATTCCTTCTATTGTTATATTTTCTGCTGTTTCATTTGTCACCACCTCAATTTGATTTCCCACATCTTCATAAGTACACCCAGAAGTTAAATATTCTGTACAAACTGTTCTATTATTTTCATCTATTGGTGTGCAATTATATGTTGAGTTTAATTCAGTAAAATTATATGTATCATTTCCTAAAAAACCATAAGCAGTATAATTACTTATTGCTGTAATTGTATAGTTACCATAAGAAAGATTATCAGAATCCCAGAGGCCAAAATGATAAACATAATCAAAAACATCAACATATTTATTTTCATCAAGCAAAATCCCAGGGCCAAGTTGTTGTTGTCCTGGGAATAAAATCCAATCACCTACAGTTTCATTTGTTTCTTCTATAGGACCTCTTACAATATATCTTGTAGTTTCATTTTCTTGTATATTTCCACAATTCTCAAATATGCCAATAAAAACTGCTACTTGACCTTTAACAACATAATCAGGAACATAAAAAAAACTTATTCCACCACAACAAGTAGGGACTATTAAAACATCTACTGAAATATTCTTCCATATTGTAGTATATCCTGTTAAGGGTATATTTTGTATTTGTGTAAGACCAGCTAAACTTGAAATTAAAGTAAGTAGAACCAAAATATCTTTATACATTTCCTAAACCCTCATTTCCTGATTATTTTTGCTATTATTACAATTCCACTAATTATTATTATAACAACAATAATATTTATAGTCAATGCTGGATTTCTGGTTACAAGTCCTGTAATTTCATTTGGTCCAATAAAATTATTTTTTTCAATGTGTATATTTTCTTCTTGACCCTTTTCTGGATTTTTAATTGAAACAGAAACCCCTGGTACAGAAGGATTCTCGTTTAAATTTGGTTCTGCTTGTGTTCTTTGTGGTATATTTGCAAGAACCTTTAGTATTAAAGTAAACTCTCTTGCCTGAGCAACATTTTGCTTTATTCCTTCACCTTGAGTTTTTGATTCACCTGCTATTGCTGTAAGTCTTATTTTATATTCACTTCTTGAAATCTCATTTGGATCAGAAGGGAGTCTTGCCTTTACTTTAATTGGTGTTGCCTTTACATATTTATTTTTGTCCAAAATCAACCATTCACTCCCAGGAGAGGGTTTAGGATCTGGTATTGGTTTAACAGGGTCTAATTTTATAGTTATATCGGGTAAAACATCAACCCCTAAATTTCTGGGGTCGGGGTTTTCAACATTTAATTTTAAATAAATTGGTTCTTCTCCTAAATTAAAAAATAGTATTTTAAAATATCCTGTTTCACCGGGCTTTAATTCTAAATAAGTTGTATCTGTTACACTACCAAAATTAATATTAGCAGCATTTACTGTATTTATTATTAAAATTAAATAAAATAAACATAAGTTCAAGGATATTAATTTCTTTTTCATTTTTTCACTTTAAACTTTAATTTTAATTTTTAAATTTATTCAGTTGCATTTGCCATTATTGTCATACTTCCAGTATAAACTCTTCCCCAAATACCACCAGGAATGTTAATCCAATAATATGTTGCTATTTCTGTTCCAGAAGTTACATTACCTTGAATTAAGGCATAATCCCCAGTTAAAGGAGTTGATGTTGAATAATCTGGTGGGTCAAATGGTTTGGTTATATCTTTCCCCCAAGTAACATTTCCAACCCCTATATAAGTTGTTACGTTTGGGTTGGTTAAATTCGTTCCTTTTATCCATATCCCATCGGCATTATTTGAATTGTTGTGTAAAGTTATTATGTAATCGCTCGTGGGGTTTCCGGGAGCTGCTATTTGAGTTTCTAATGGATCATGTTGGCCAAAATCAATATAATCCCAAGAAAGTTGCATTATTAAAACTATTCCAATTTTTATTGTAACATTATTAGTTGTATTTGAGGTTGCACCCGTTGCATTAAATTTAACATTTAATTTCCATAAGGTGTTTAAATCGCCTGTAGAGTTTATTTCCCAAGTTAAATTGCAAAACTCATCTTCATTCATAACACCACAACTTTTTGGATTTTGAGCAGGAGAATCTATTATATAAAATGGTGTATCTTCTGTTGTACTTATGGGAGTATCAGGTGACGGACCCGATTGATTATATCTTATCTCCCCTTGAACTGTTCCGCAATTTGCACCCCTGCAATAAACAGTTGCGTTTATAACAAAACTCCTATTTTGACCAACTTTATAAGCTCCACCATCTGATGCATTACCTAAACCAGGAATTGTGGGTGGTGTAACTAAATAAACCTCTAACCAACCTGCGGGGGCAGTTAAATTAATAGTGGTATTTGCCTGAGTTGGTTGAGAAGCATTATAATAAACATCTAAATCATCCGTTATATTACATTTAGGATAGTATATGCCTTGAGAATATCCGGAAGTATCCCAATCTTTAGTTGCATAACCCGTAGAATTTGTTTCAGATGTTCCTAAGTTATAACTATTTGTTTCATTTTCAACATAAAAGTGAACGGTATAATTATTTATTCCTTGAGAGGAATTTGCATCTTTAACCAAACAAGTTAAAGTAACAGTTGAACCCTGAGAAGCATTTCCATCTTGTGGTGAAACCCAAGAAACATTAGAATAACCCCAAATATATATAGTTACATTATCGTCATCTGGATCATAATATTGTTTAGTTACATTTACTTTTATTAGTTCAGGACCAAGAGAATGATTTAAAGGTATTTGCCATGTAGCATTCTCACCAGAACCTATTTGTGATGTAGAATTATACCATGCAGCAGTATCAGGTGTAACTAAAACATTATTCTCGTCTTTTGTAGTTGAATTTAATTGAACTGTGTCTCCTTTATGATATACACTTTCATTTATAGGGGAATTTATAGTTACATTTAATATACCTATTAAAGTAATTTGCCCTGAAGCATAATTATCAACATCTGTTGTATTGTAATAAGCAGATTCATTATTTTCTATTTTACAATGCATAGTTTTAGGACCAGGAGTTTCTGTTTGAGCATTCCAAATAATAGTGGCATAACCAGTAGAATTTGTAGTATTGGAATTTATATAATTCCAATTATAATCATAAAATTTAACTTGATAACCTTCAATACCTTGATTATTATCTTTATCAATTACCCTACAAGTTAAAGGTATATTTCCTCTATAAACATTTCCTGTTGGACTTGACCATAAAACTTTGCTCCTTCCCCAAACTTCAAATGTTTTATAAGGCAAAGTGTTATTCCAATTTGGAGGAACTGCTTGGTCTGAAGCATTTATTTTAGCATAGTGAATCCCTACAAGCCATGAAGAATTTGTTTGTATTGTATGATTTGTCCAATTATCACCACCAATAGTTTCTGTTTGATAACCATAAATTGTTGATGATGTACTATTATAGGATGTATAGGAATTACCTATAGATTCATTCCATTGGGCATAAATCAATAAACTTTCACCTTTCCAAACAACACTATCATTTATTTCATAAACAATAGCAAAAGGTGGAGTTATATCTTCTCCTGGTTTCTTTGTTGTTAAGGTTTCTGTTCTTTCATTCCACTGAGAAGCATTATACATTTTTTGCACATCGTCTGTTATATTACAAACCATTGTCTCTGTTCCATTTGTATAATCAGTATAGTTCCAAATAGCCCAACCTGTTGAATTTGTTTGATTAACACCTAAAAAGTCTGTGGAATTATAGAAAGAAACATTATAGTTTGGGATTGCTGAACCATTTAAATCAATTACTTTACAAGCAAATATAGTTGATTGGCCTTCATAAATTACACTTGGGTTTAAATAACTATCGCTAACTTTTGCCCAACCCCAAACCTCTGTAATATTTATCTCTGTTACATTAATGTTGCTACTTGAATCATTTGCATAAATTCTCCATCCCAAATAACCTGGCGTCATTGTCATTGGAATTGTAATAGTAAATTCAGATAATTCTTCGATATCATCAATTTGAACAGGACTTGCCAATGAATTGTTTTGCCACTGACCTGTTTCGTTTGTAGATAACCAAGACCAATCAACCCAAACGTTATCAGTCCAATATGCTTCATATAAAACACTATCTCCTTTGTGAGCAACAGAAACATTTTGAGTTACCTGCGAATATTGTGGTGGTTGTGTTTCAATTGTTCTTAATGTTTCAATTCTTTCATTATTGTCAGATGCATTGTAAAACTTATTTGCATCATCAGTAATATTACAAGTTAAATTTTCATAACCTAAAGAATAATCAGTATAGTTCCAAATAGCCCAACCTGTTGAATTTGTTTGATTAACACCTAAAAAGTCTGTGGAATTATAGAAAGAAACATTATAGTTTGGAATTGTTGAGCCATTTAAATCAATTACTCTACAAGCAAATATAGTTGAGTGATTTTGAACTATCGTATAATTTGTTAAATAAGAATCATTTATGCTCGCCCAACCCCAAACTTCAAATGTTAAATACCATAAAGTATTATTCCAATTTAGATTTAAATCAGCTGCATAAATTTTTGCTGAATGGTTTCCTAAAAGCCATGAAGAATTTGTTTGTATTGTATGATTTGTCCACCTATCTGTAAATGGTGGATTAATTGTATGATTTTGTAAAGCTGAAGATGTACTGTTATATTCTGCTTTTGCATCAGCTATTGCTTCGTCCCAAATCGCATAAATAACCAAAGAATTTCCTCTGTTAACGCGTGAAACATTTAACCCATAAATGTTATTAAATAATTGTGGTGGTTGTTCCTCACTAACTATAACATAATAAGTTGAATTGTCTTCTTCTGTAAAGTACGTATTATTAATCAGAAAATGAACACCAAAATCTCCTTCTGAAGTTGTATTTATTTCAAAAATATAATAAAATGTTACATTTTCTCCTATTGGAACAATCCCGCCTAAGGATGTATTCCAATCAATTTTCCCAGAGGACCAGTTACCACCTGTGAAATTATTAGTAGAGTTAGCATACCATATATCTGTTGTAGGAGTAACATTCCAACTTGGATTTAATCCCTCGTGGAAAATATCATCAGATGCTGTAATATTCCAATCTTCGCTACTTGTATCGTTATTCCAAGCAATTATTTCAACTCTATAGGTTTTTCCTGTATATAAATAAAAGCTTGTATTAGTTCCTGAACCAATTAATGTCCCACCTGTATATTTATCGCCTGCATTTGTAACATCATAAATTTTTATTTCTAAAATTTGAATAATACTTGGTCTTGAGATATTAAATTCATAATAATCTAAAATATCTGAATTATCATCATTCTTTAAAATATTTCCTTGTGGGTCTGCTAAATAAGCTAAAGCCCTATAAAGCCCATCAGGTTGCTTATCAGTGTTCCAAGGGTTTTGATTCCATAATTCATCTAAAGGTAAAGATTCTCCTGAAGATAAATTATAAGATTGATTATTTATAATAGTTCCGTTAGGAACATCTTGCCAACCACCTTCAACTTTTCTTTGAACTTTCATTGTTAAATAACCTTTTATTGAGGTTGTTCCATTATTATGTAAGGTTGATGGTCTGCTTTCACTTGAATCTTGAGTTATATTAATTGGATTTGAGTCCCAAGAACCACTGAGAGTATAATTTACAAATGGTTTAGGACTATTTTCAAGAATATCGAAGTAAATGTAATATTTTCTTACTGTATTAGCTGGTGTTGTGCCATTCATTACCCAAGTTATATTTAACATAGCATTTTCGGTTGCATTATATGTATTTCCATAAAATTTCATCGTTACATTATCAAAGAAAACATCTATCCCATCACCAGCATTATTCCACCCTTGTAAAGAAGCACCAAAATCTAAATAATACCAACCAGGGCCTGTTATATATTGTGTTACATTGAAATTTGCAGTTTGCCAAGAAGTGTCTTGATTATTATAAGAATTTGAATAACATTTAACTTCTTTTCTACTATCCCCACATTGGTCTGAACCCAAATAATTAAGATTAAATCTTGAATAAATTATTGATTCCTCTCCTGTTGTAGCAGTTGCATTCATAGAGTAAAGGAAAGATATATTAGCATAGCCGCCATTTTCTATAACCCTGTACATCTCACGTGTGATATAAAATTGAATTCCATGTGCACCGCTTTCATAACTACCACTATTTTCTGAACCTGTTCCACTTACTATTCCACCTATCCTAACTCTAAGAGCACCATCATTGCTAAATTTAGAGGAAGAAACATTATCTTCAACAGCACCATCGGGTCTTCCAGTTGGCAAATCATCATAAACATTATCAGCCCAATCCCAACCATCATCACCTTCTCCAGCACCAAATGTATTTGCTGTATAATTTCTTCCTGAATTAAAATCTATTGGTTGTGGTTTATCAGAATCCATATCCCATAAATCAGGGTTAGGAGCTGAAACCTTATTTGTAGTTGAGTTAACTTCTGTGTTTGTTAAAGTTGTTTCATTAAATTCAACAACTCTTGTGGAATTTATGTCAAATGTTCCTGAAATCCCAAGACTCTTTAATTCTTCTGTAAAGTTTATTGTCCTGTTTATGTACATATTAGTTCTTTGATACCCTGAAGTGTTAATTATTACAGGAATCCTATAATTCCAACTATTATTCCACCAATAATCATCTGTTAAATTCACATCTTCTGTTGGTCTGTATAAATTTTTATTAGTTTTTACATTTAGTGTTGTATTAGAACTTATTCTAAAATAGTATGTAGAACTTGTATTTGTTTTTCCTGCATCATCTTGAGCCCAAATATAATAAGAATATTGTCCATTTTTCCAAATATCAGTATAATTATATTCATATATATCTTGAGTATAATTTGTCATTTGATAATAACTTGTACTTGAACCTGGTGGTGTAATATAAACTCTAACAATATCTACACCATCCCAATCAGTTACATTGGCTGAAATAGTTACATTATAACCATAACCTTGTATAGTAGGAGAAGCAGTAACATTTGTTATTAAAGGTTTATCATGAACTGTTATATTCATTGTACTTGATGTGGGATTTAAATAAAGTAAATCCTTACCAGCAAAAGAAACATTTATTGTATGATTTCCTAAAAGTTCTGTTGGAGATAATTGATAATTTACAGTTGCTAAACCATTTGAATCTGTTAAATCCCAACCAATGAAATAGCTTGTGGTTGTGTCATTAAAAGTTATGTTTTGATTTGGAATAACTGTTCCATTATCATATTTTAAATAAGCATTAATTTTTATTGTTTCTCCTCTTACAGGGTCTGAATTATTAGTTGAAGGTGTTATTATTGTGTTTGCATAAACGGTTATTTCAACAGTATCCCAATCTGAGTAACCTTCTTGGCATTCTGAATTAAGTCTAACTGTTTGTGGCCCTAATTCAGAACTTAAATTTAAACTTGCTGTTATGTTATTCCATAAAAGATTCCCTGGACCAAGAGTTTCATTATATTTTTTTAAATCCCCTGAAGAGTTTGTCCAGCCATAAGGTAAAGTCCAATTTAGCCATATATCATGCATTGTAATTTGTATTGTATTATTTACATAACCTGTTAAATTTCCAGAACCGCCTCTTGTTATTTTTATAGGGTAAGAATAAATTTCAACAAACTGTCCTGGTATTCTTACCTGTAAAATTTTATTTTTTTGCTCTGGCCATGAATGAGATTCTAAACCAGGGTTTGTGTAATTTACTGTTGCATTAATATCATAATCTCCTGCTGGAGTTAAATATGTTGAAATATTAAAACTCGCATTCTTTGAACTACCACCACTTATATTTCCTAAATCACAATAATTTTGATTTTCTTGACCAGGTAATGTACAGTTACAAGTAAATCCTAAACCCACAGGACAATTTATAGTTACATTAACATTAGTTAAATTAGAAGACCAAGAGTTTGTTATTGTAAAATTATAAATTGAGGATTGATTTTGATAAATTTTTCGTGGGTTTATTGTTGAAGAAAAATTATCAGGCATATGGTGAATGGTGAAGGTAAAGGAATTGTTTTGTGTTTGGGGCCCATTTTCAGAATCCATAGTAACATTCCATGTAAAGCCGTATTCGCCTGAGGTTGCGTCTAAAGGAATTGGATAACCATAAGTATTATTATCAAACCTTTTCTCACAAGTTTGTCCTTCAGGTATGTCGCCACAATATTTAGTCTCATTTGGACCCCAACTTACTTGTTGGCCTGTATAATCTAAAATATTTAAAGTTATGCTTGCATTAAGTGCTGTGGTATTTAAGCTTTTCACAGTAACATTTATCCAAGCAATATTATCTCCAGTTTCGTATTCATTTATAACATGTTCATAATCATTTTCATGAGTTAAATTTGTTAAAACTAATTGTGGTTGTTTTATAGTAAAATTATAAGTACCAATTAATTCTACTGCTGAAGAATTTTTCAATATAGTTCCTGTGAAATTTACCATTGAAACATAAATTCTGTAAGTTCCTGGGTCATGTAAATCTGTATTCCAACCACCTTTAGAGTCCCATAAACTATCTAAGTGAAATTTTCCACCAGAACTTACATTATAAACCCCATCACTTTGATCAACTACAGGGAAACCAACATTTTCCCAATTTGTACCAGTCCAATGTTGAACTTTTATTATCAAATAAAATTTTGTATCTACAGAACCAGTATTAATAATTTTAGAGGCTGTATCTAATTCTTCTGTAGAGCTTTTTGTTATTAGAGGCGGATTTTCAGGAACCCATAAAGGAGTTTTTGTCCACGAAATCCAAAGATAATAAGTGCTATTTATTCTTGCTAAAATATCATAACCAAGACCAGGATTAGTAACAGCAACTCTCCAATAGCCCCAAGCACCTCTTGTTGTTATTGTATCATCTTGCCAATTACCATTGCCAGAAACCGTACCTGCGCCGTAATAAGTTCCGTTTGGATAATAATAATCAATACTTCCTGTACTATCCATATCAAAATTACTTATTATAAAGGTTTCTGTTCCTTCAGGAACAAAAATATAGTGATTTTGTGGTGGAGAGCTACCAAATCTTTCATCGTATTCATCAACTTCTTTATTTTCATTAGCACCAAAATAAAGATTAACCACACCATAAGTCCTTAACATATACCATTCATCATCACTTTCAGCAGTTTGATTTATTATTAAATGCCATTCACCTGATTGATCTGCATCTATTGTATAATTAGTCCACGTATTTGAATAATCATCTGTATTACTTCCTAATTCACCATAATATGAACCATCTGGCCTGTATAAGTAAAAATTTGGACCATATGACCCGCTATCAATATCCTTATCATAAATACTTATTATGAATTTTCCTTTATCCATAAGTTCTATTGTTATATTTGCAGGTACAAAATGCCCTCCTACAGGCCCGTAAATATTTAAAGCATCTATAGATTCCCCAGAAGGATTTATTTTATTATTTATTTGAGATAAATTGTAATTTGGAGGTGATTTTGGACCATTTGATGTTATATCAAAGTAAATATGGAATGTTCTTATAGAATTTGGTGGGTTTGTTCCATTTAAAATCCATACAACCTCTCCAGTAGCATTTGTATTAGCATCGTAATTTACTCCAGGCCTAAAACTTGAGTTAATTTCGCCTATAACATTATCTCCTGAATACTCAATAACCCTTATAGAATTATTATCAAATGTTCCTGAAACGCCTAGCTGAGAAAGTCTTTGAGTAAAGTTAAGATAAACAGAAATAATAGTATCATTTCTCCAATAATTACCTGTATTTATTGAAACTGGAACTCTATAATGCCATGAAGTATTCCACCAATTTTTTGGGTATCTTGTTAAATTTACATATTCATTAGGCCCATAAGTGTCATTTTGTGTAATTACATTTACAGTTGCATTAATTGTAACATTAAAAGTATTTGTTGATGAGGAACCCCAGTTATTTCCTGTATCATTTGCAAATATTTTATAACTGTATTGACCCCATTCCCATGTGTCTGAAAAATTATATTGCCATGTAGTTTCAGAAACATTAGTCATAGTGAAATTATGTTTATAATTGCTTGGATAAGTAATTTCTACAATAGCCGTATCAATTTCACCACCAGTTATGTCCGTAGATATAGTAACATTATAACCATAACCTTGTGGATCGGGTGAAGCTGTAACATTAGAAAATGTGAAAGGAACTAATTCAAATTCATGTGTTGCATTTATATAATTTCCATCATCACCTTGTAAAACATTTCCTTCATTATCAGTTAATGCAGAATAAACTCTATATGTTCCTGGTGTATTTCCATTAGTATACCATGGATTTTGATTCCATATAGAGCCTATATCTAAATAATCACCTACAGAAATATTTCTTATTATATTGTTTTGTCTATCATCAACTACTTTATCAACTAAAGTCCATTCACCTGTATTATTGGTTTCAATTTGCATTAATAAATAACCAGAAATATTAGTTGAACCAGTATTTTCTAAAACAGAACCACTGTAAAACTCAATCCAAATTCCTGTCCAATTTATTTCATCTATATTATTAGAGTCGTAATAATCAAAGTTAATGCCTCTAATTCTTAAATCCCTATTAGCAGAGTTTTCCCATGCGCTTAAAATTGATGGATTTGTTGTTGTTAAAGAAAAATTACCTGTTCCGTTTACTGAGAAATTACCTACTTGAACCCAGCCACCACCATCTGTTGTTGCTAATTCTAATTGTAAATCAGGATTACTATTCCCATTTTGTTGTGAACCAGAATTATCGTAAACAGAAACATAAACTGTAACTTTTATTTTATATATATCAGTTACATTTTCTGAAATTACATCATTATAGTTTGTATAAGATGTTGTTGCTTCAATATCGGGTATTGGTCCAGTTGTTGCTGAAACATTTATTGCATCTATATAAACATCATCCCAATTATTACTAGCATCACATTGGAATCTTATTTTTGCTTGATTGGTAAATGAATATTGTGATTCGTTAATATAAACTGTGTCATGGTAGAAAACATCATTTGAATATCCAGTAGAACTAAATACATAATCTTTTACTGTTGTCCATGAACTACCACCATTACTGGAATATCTTAACCAAAAGTCTTCATTATTTTCCATAGATACACCTCTAAACCAAAAATCAACTTTTAAAGATATGTATCCTGGAGTGTCTAAATCTAAATTGTTTGTGTGCCAAAACGAAGAAGCATCGCCACTATTATCTTGTATATCTGCACATTGAGTTCCTTGATAACAATAGTTACTTCCTTCTGTATATAATGAACAATCTGCACCACCATCAGTATAATTTGTATCTGTGAAATCAATTGCACCTTCAAAGTCATCATAGGTTAAAACAACCCATTGTTCAGGTGAAAGTTTTGCTATTTTTTGAATTTCTCCTGTTTCTTGGTCAGAAGATTCTAAAATTTGACCTATTGTTAAATTAACATATTGATTATATCCATAAGTATCATTTTGGGTATAAACATACATAGTTGCATTTCCGTGTGCAGAAAATGAAGGGTGATATTCTTGTGTGTTTCCTGAAGTATCATTTGCCCATATATAATAAGAATAGTTCCCCACTTTCCAAGGTCTATAATTATATTCATAAATATCTTGTGTATAATTTATCATTTGATATTTCTCTGAAGTGTTATCAGGTAGTGTTATATTTACAAAAACAGTATCTACTTGAACATTATCAGTTACGTTAGCTCTTATTTTAATTATCCTTCCCAAACCACCAGAATTTGTTCCTGTATCATTAAAATTTGCAGTTACATTTGTTATTACTGGGTCTTGTATATCTGCTCCTGGGGGCATAACGCTTAAAATCTCACTTTTTTCATTATTAGCAGATACATAATATCCTAAGGAAATATCATCGGTTATATTACAAATTAAAGTATAATATTGTGGTGGGTTTTGGGTATTATCAGTATAATTCCAAACAGCCCAACCAGAAGAATTTGTTAAATTTGAACCTAAATAACCACTTGCATTGCTGTAAAAGAAAACAGTATAATTCTCTATCGGAGAATTTGATATTGTATCCATTACCTTACAACCAAAAACTGAAGAAGAACCATTATATATGCTGTCAGGGTTTAAGAAAGATTCACTTATTTCTGAATAACTCCAAGCAGCGAAAGATAAATTATAATAACTTTTTAAACCAGGATTCCCTGAAGTATCGTTTGCCCAGATGTAAGTTACATTATAAATACCTGGTTTAGATGTATCAGACCAATCATAATACCAGTATTTAGTTCCAGTTTTATAATCTACTTTAATCCAAATTCCTGTCCAATTTATTTCATCTATATTATTAGAGTCGTAATAATCAAAGTTAATGCCTCTAATTCTTAAATCCCTATTAGCAGAGTTTTCCCATGCGCTTAAAATTGATGGATTTGTTGTTGTTAAAGAAAAATTACCTGTTCCGTTTACTGAGAAATTACCTACTTGAACCCAGCCACCACCATCTGTTGTTGCTAATTCTAATTGTAAATCAGGATTACTATTCCCATTTTGTTGTGAACCAGAATTATCGTAAACAGAAACATAAACTGTAACTTTTATTTTATATATATCAGTTACATTTTCTGAAATTACATCATTATAGTTTGTATAAGATGTTGTTGCTTCAATATCGGGTATTGGTCCAGTTGTTGCTGAAACATTTATTGCATCTATATAAACATCATCCCAATTATTACTAGCATCACATTGGAATCTTATTTTTGCTTGATTGGTAAATGAATATTGTGATTCGTTAATATAAACTGTGTCATGGTAGAAAACATCATTTGAATATCCAGTAGAACTAAATACATAATCTTTTACTGTTGTCCATGAACTACCACCATTACTGGAATATCTTAACCAAAAGTCTTCATTATTTTCCATAGATACACCTCTAAACCAAAAATCAACTTTTAAAGATATGTATCCTGGAGTGTCTAAATCTAAATTGTTTGTGTGCCAAAACGAAGAAGCATCGCCACTATTATCTTGTATATCTGCACATTGAGTTCCTTGATAACAATAGTTACTTCCTTCTGTATATAATGAACAATCTGCACCACCATCAGTATAATTTGTATCTGTGAAATCAATTGCACCTTCAAAGTCATCATAGGTTAAAACAACCCATTGTTCAGGTGAAAGTTTTGCTATTTTTTGAATTTCTCCTGTTTCTTGGTCAGAACTTGTTGTGGATTGAGGTGTTTTGTATTGAATTAAAGTTTTATTAATTAAGGTTGAATTAGGATATCTAAAAGTTGCAAGTGCATAATCAACTCCTTCAGGATCAGTTATAGTTACATTAAGTCTTACTGTATC
>CAZFVX010000006.1:15791-21765 GCA_964522675.1 uncultured archaeon | reverse complement strand
TAAAAGGTGATAAAATGGAGGATATGTATAAAATACTTATAATTGATAGTAGTTCCGGGATTCAGTTTTTTAGTGATGGGGATTTAAATCTCAATGGTTATGATAATGAATTAATCTCTAGTTTTTTCCAAGCTTTTGTTTATAGATTTCAAAACTCTTGTGGAGAAATTAAAAAAATTAACACTAATAAAAAACATATAATTTTTTATCTAATAGATGAGATATTGGTAATAGGAATTTTTGACTCTCAATCTGAAAATGATTATTCTTCAGTTCCTGAAAAATTAGAAAAAATAGGTAAAGAATTTATTAAAAAATATGGAAAAGAGATCGAAGATTATAATGGCGATATAACTAAATTCAATGGATTTGAAAAAGTAATTAAGAAAATAATGAAAAAGAATAAACCACCAGAAGAAGAATTGGAGTCTGGGCTTAATATTGTTGAAGAATTATTATATTGCTAGCTTCTTTTTTAAAATTTCTCTTATTTCTTTTGGGTCGATTCTTCCTTGAGTCTCTTTTATTATTTGACCAATGAGGAAATCTAATGCCTTTTTCTGACCGGTTTTATAATCTTTTACAGCTTGTTTGTTTCTTTCTAAAATTTTATCTATGGTTTCATCCAAATCTTTAATTTTTGTTTTTGCAAAACTGTATTTTTTAATAATTTCTTCTGGCGGTTTTTTCTCTTCCACCATTTTTCTTATTGTTAATTCTGTATTTCTATCTGTTATTTCCCCCCTTTCAAAAATTTTAAGCAAATTTAAAATCCATTCTTTTTTTAGACCTGAATTTTTCCATCTTAAATTATTCCAGTTTAAAGTTTTCTTTAAAGGACCAGCAATCCAAGAAGCGGCGAGTTTTGGGTTAATTTTCCTTGCAATCTCTTCAAATAAATTTGCAATATCTAGTTCTGAAACTAAAGACTCGGAGAGTTTTTGAGAAATCCCATATTCTTTAATAAATCTTAAATATTTTTGTTCCGGAAGTTCTGGAAGTTCTTTTTTAATTTTTTGAATCAATTCCCGAGAAAACTCTATTTTGGTTAAATCTGGTTCAAATATATACCCATAATCTTCTTCAAACTCCTTTCCCCTTAGTCTTTGTGTTACGCTTAAATCAGAGTTCCAAGCCCTTGTTTCTCTTTCTACAGAACCGCCCCTTAAAATAAGATTTTTTTGCCTCACGATTTCATAGTTTAAAGCCTTTTCTATATCTTTTGTTCCCGTTATGTTTTTAACTTCAACTCTTTCCCCATCTTCTAAAGATATGTTTGCATCGGACCTCATGGTGCATATTAAAGGGTCATAAACCCCTAAATATTCTAAAATCGTTTCCAGTTTATGCACGAACTCCCTTGCCTGTCTCGGATTTTCAAAATCTGGTTCTGTTACAATTTCTATTAAAGGAATTCCAGATCTATTATAATCAACTAAAACATATTTTCCTCCCAGACCTCCAATATGGACTAATTTGGCTGGATCTTCTTCTATATGAATTCTTTTAATCCTTATTTTTTTATTTCCAAGCATTAAAAAGCCTTTTTCGGCCAAAGGAATTTCATACTGACTTATTTGGAAGTTTTTAGCCATATCGGGATAAAAATAAGTTTTTCTTGAAAAAAAGGTTTCTTTATTTATTTTACAATTAAAAGCTAAAGCAACTTTTAAAGCATGATTTATAACTTTTTCATTTACTCTTGGTTTTGACCCCGGAAAACCCAAACAAGTGGGACAAACCCTTGTATTAGGCTTTTCATCCCCTTGAGTCGCACAACCACAAAAAAGTTTCGAGTTAGATAAAATTTGTACATGAGTTTCCAAACCAATTTTTACTTTCATAATTCCTTCACCATTATAATACTGTCTACATATTTTCCATAGTAATTGATATGTTTTGGAATTTTTCCAACTTCTTTAAAACCACATTTCTTATAAACATTTATCGCAATTTCATTATTTGAGAATACTTTAAGAGTTACCATTTTTAGTTTTAATTCTTTTTTAGCAAGTTCAAGCAAAGTTTTAACCAATTTTGTGCCTATACCTAGGTTTGTAAACTCTTTTCTAATACCAATACCCAACCCGCCAACATGCTTTAAAGCATCTTCCTTTTTTCTTTCAATACAGGAATTACCAATAACTTTTCCATCAACTTCTGGGAATAAATATACAGCATCGCCTGATTCTATTTTTTGAAATACTTCTGCTAAATATTTTATTTCTTCCTCTCTTGTAACCAGCGTTTGTTTTGAGATTTTAGCTTTGTTTTTAACCACATGATTTATATATTCAAGCAAATCATCTAAATCCTCCCATTTAGGATATCTTAAAATTACTTCTTTTCCATTTTTTGCCTTAAATTTCTTTATAATTTTTCCGGGTTTGAATTTCATTTTTTCTCCTCGAGATTTTTTGCTATTTGTAAAATTTTTCCTTCTTGTAAATAATCCCCTAAAACATGCATCCCAACAGGCATATTATTAACAAAACCACAGGGAACGGAAATCATCGGTATCCCCGCCAAATTTGGTGCAACTGTTAGAATATCCATTGCATAAACCTCTATTGGTTTTAACTTTTCAATCTCCTCAAATTTCGGAGCAATTATCGGCATTGTTGGTGTAATTAAAACATCATATTTTTTAAATGCTTTCTTAAATTCTTGAATTATTAAAGTCCTGACTTTCATTGCTTTTAAATAATATTGATCCCTAAAACCAGACATTCTCGCATATGTTCCTAATAAAATTCTTCTTTTTGCCTCTTCACCAAAATATTTTGTCCTTATTTTAGAAAAATACTCATTAAAACCCCCTTTAATTTCTTCTTCTGAGCCATAACGCATTCCACAGAATTTTGCTAAATTTGTGGAGGCTTCAGAACAAGCAATTATGTAATAAGTTGATAAAGCGAATTTTGTCATTGGTAAAGAAATTTCTTCATAAACGCATCCAAGGGATTCTAAAAATTTGATTCCATCCCAAATTTTTTCTTTTATTTTTTCGTTCACTCCTTCAAAATATTCTTTCGGAATTCCTATTTTAATTCCCCTTAAATCCGTTTTTAAATAATTCAAATAGTTTTCTGGTTTCTTGTTTAAAGAGGTTGGATCCATGGGGTCATATCCAGATATTATAGATAATAACAAAGCGATATCCTCAACTTTTTTAGCCATAATCCCTATTTTATCTAAAGAATTTGCATAATCTATTAAACCGTATCTGGAAACTAAGCCATATGTTGGCGTTAAACCAAAGACCCCGCAAAAACTTGCTGGACAAGAAATGCTTCCTCCCGTAGATTCTGCTAAAGAAGCATGAGGGTAATTTAAAGCTGCTGTTAAGCCCGCAGAACCTCCCGAGGAACCTCCACAACTCCTTTCAGGATCATAAGGGTTCTTTGGGATTTTAAAACCACAATTCGTAGAGAATGTTCCGAAACCAAATTCATCTTGAGAGGTTTTCCCAACTATGACCCCGCCTTCCTCTTTAACCCTTTTTACCGATGTGGCATCAAAGGGTGGAATATAACCCGAAAGTATTCTAGACCCGGCTGTAGTCTGAATTCCTTTTGTGCAAATACAATCTTTAACGGAAACGGGTAAACCATATAATTTTCCTTTGCCTAAATTTTTAATTTGCTCTTTTGCTTCTTTCTCTGAAATAGTGATTAAAAAATTATATTTTTTATCTAACTCTTTAATTTTTTGGAAAAATTTGGAATAAAATTCATTTAAATCCAAACCCGATTTTACCTCGGTTAAAAATTCTTTAACAGACAAATTTTCATAATTCATAAAAATCTTTTATCAGTTTAAAATAAATTTATTTTCAACGGATTTTTCAAATTTTGATTCTTTTAAAGAAATTTATTAATCTTTATATTAAGGGAAATAGAAATATTAAATAAAACATGATAAGGTCTTAAAATGAAAGAAAAAATAATATTGGGTTTTTTAATATTTGCCTTGCTAGTAAATACAGTAAATGCACAAGAAATTGATTCAGTAATTTTAGCAAACGATTTAAATTATCCAGATGCTTTAGTGGCTGGAGTTGCTGGAAACCATATAGGAGCACCGGTTCTTTTAACAGGAAAATCAGAAATTCCTGATGAAACCATGAGCGAAATACAAAATTTAAGCGTTCAAACAATTTATATAGTAGGTGGTCCAGAAGCAATAAGTGAAGATGTGGAAAACCAGTTAAACCAAAGTTACGAAGTTGTAAGAGTATGGGGATTAACAAGATTTGGAACGGCATCAGAAGTTGCTAAATATTTCTGGTCTGATGGCTCTGAAAAAGCTGTATTAGTTTTAGATGTATTAACTGAAATACCTAATCAAGAAGCAGCAGAACTAGTTTCACTTGCAAAAGATCTAGCAATTTCAGAAGATTCTCCTTTATTATTAACACCAGGAGGATTTTTACCAGCGGATGTAAGTGATGCTTTAAAAGAATTAGGAGTAAAAAATGTTACTTTAGTTGGTAACTTAAGTGGTTTAGTTCCAGAACTTGAAAGCGAAGGAATTAATGTGTCAGAACAAATAACAGGAAATTTAACATATATAGGTAAAAAAATAAGAGAAAGGGTTAGAGAAAAATTAACAGAAAGGCCTTTGGTTGTAGTGGCCGTAGGTAATTGGTCTGATACTATAAAAGTTCCTTATAGACCAAATGGAGTTAGCAGGTTAATAAGAAACGAAAACCAGATAGATGATTTAATTTCAGAAATTCAGGAACACAATTATACAAGAATTATGATTGTGGGAAAACCCGAGTTAGCAGAGATTATTTATAACAGGTTAACCGAGGCAGGGATAAGTGTAGAATTAATTTCTGGAAACCCTGTAAAAGTTGCAGCGAGAGTTGTACAAAAGGTAAAAGAGAAAATAAAAACATTAAGGCATCTTTATCAATTAAAAATCGATAGAATAAAAGAAAGATTAAAATTAAGAGCAGAAAACATAACACAAGCATGTGAAAGATATTATGAATTAGTAAACCATACATTAGAGAAACTAAATTTAACCGAAAAAAGAGCTGGTTTACTTTCTTACGTCGAAACCATGAAGAACAATTGTATTCAGGCAATTGAAAACGAAGAATATATAAAAGCATTTACGTACAAAGAAAAGTTAAGGCATAAAATTTGGGGAATAATTTGGACCCACAAAGAAAGATTACCTGAAAACGTTCAAGAAAAAATTGATAGTGAGATTGAGTCTAAACAAAAAATTTCACAAACTATACAAGCAAAAATAAATAATTTACAATTAATAAGGCAAAGAATAAAACAAGCAGCTTCTGCTAATAATTGCTTACAGGAATTAAGAAAAGTCAATCAATTAAGAAATGCAGGTGAATTTGAAAAAGCAAGAGAACAATTACAAGTTGCTAGAATGGTTTGCGAGCAAGCTTCAACTATTACTACTGAACCTTCAGAAGAAACCGAGCAAAATGAATCACGACAAGAAGGTCAACAACCACCTACACCTTCAACCATAGAATGTGAAGGAACAAATCCAGCAACTACAACAATAAAAACCACAGTAAAAGCATTATTTGTAACTAAGGAAGGTAGTTCTGAGCTAAAAGTTGAAATGTCAGGAACAAGTGGGAATGTTTTAATAGACTTGGGAGAACCTTATGATGAACCTTCTGGAGTTAAATGGATATCTTACACAGTTCATATAATGGAAGAAGACTGTTCAACAGAAATATCATCCCATGAATTGAAATTCGAAAAAGATGACCAAATAAAATCAGCCTCGTTTACAGTGCCTGCTTTAGGATGTTACTGCCTTAAAATGACTAATGATGACTTCAAAATAGATTTTAGCGGTGCAACAACAAAAATAAATGACGGTGCAGGGCTAATTTTAAAATTCAAAGCATCTTAACCTTTCATTTTTTATTTTAAAAATTAAAGTTAAATTAACTTATTGGATATCCCCGTGTTTTATAATA
>CAZFVX010000006.1:0-15691 GCA_964522675.1 uncultured archaeon | reverse complement strand
TATAAAATTAACAAATTATTTTAAAATCTCTAGAAGAATAAAAATAATAATATTTAGTTAATTTAAAAGTTAAACTACTTCTTTTTCTGAAATTATTACAAAGTCACCTACTGATTTTACTGCTGAAAATGGAATTAAAATTCTGTTTTTCTCGTCTCTCTGTAAATTAAGTTCTGATGCGTGTTTTGTTGGTTCTACCACAACTATGTTTATTAATTCTCCCGATTCTGTGATATAATCAATATCTCCTACAACACCGAATTTCTTTCCAGATTCCTCCGAAATTAAAACTTTACCAATTAATTTTCTACTTTTTACTCTTTCTTCCATTTTACCCCTCCTATATTATTTAACTAAATAATTTAAAAATTTATATTCTTATGCATTAACCATTAAAGTTTGAATTCTTTCTGAAATAAGATATTCGTATGCTTTTCCTCTTTTTCTTCTAATAATAAGTTTATCTTTCATTAATCTTTTTAAAATATTATTTACTGACCTTACTGCATTTTCCTTATCCTTATAATTATTTAGGTTTAGTTCTGAAACAATCTCCGATGGGGTTAAACCATCATTTTTTGAAAGGATTTCAAGAATTACTTTTTGCTTTTGTGGTAAAGAATTGATTATCTTCAAGGAAACTCGTGAAGGTGGAGTTTCAATCTCTTTTACAAATTCTTGATCTATTATAGTTATATTTTTCTCAGAAGCTTTTTGAACTAAATCGTTACAAACTCTTAGAATTTCTCTTGGGAAACCACCCGTAGTTTCATAAATAAAATCTATTATATCATGAGTAAATGGTTTTATATCGTCTCCACCAACCCATTCAATTCTTTTTTTAATTAACTCTCTCGTTTCACTTTTTGTTAAATTAGTTAACTCAATTTTTAAATTAATTCTTTTTATAAAAGTTTCTAAATTTTCTTTTAAAATAGTTTCAAATGTGGGTAATCCAGCAAGAACCAAATATAAATTTTCAATTTGATCTGTAAGTGTTCTTAACCATTCCAAAGATTCTAAAGTTGCTTCATGACACTCATCAACTAATAAAATTAATTTTTTATTTTTTAGTTTTTTGTTTACTATTTCACTTAAATTATATAAATTCATATTTTCTCGTGAAATTAATCGTGAAATTAATGAAGGTTTTATGAAGTTTTTAAAAATATTTACCCAATCATTTGGATCTTTTGGTGGTTTAGGTAAATAATAAATATATTTTAAATCTTTAGAATTTTTTAAAATCCATTTAAGTAATGTTGTTTTACCAGAACCCGTGGGACCTATTAATAAAGAAAATTTAGAGCCATTGTTTAAATAATTAATAAGTTTATTCACTTCTTTATTATAACCAACAAAAAGTTCGGGTAATATCTTAAAATTAAATGGGTTTTCCTTCCAATTAAAAACCTTCATGTACCTTTCATATAAAGGTAATTGGATATTCATATTTTCTTATATGAAATTAATATTTAAAAGTTTTTATCTTCACTTTTAAATTTCCTGATTATGTGAAAATTTTTGTGAAGATAAAAATAAATATTAAAAAATTAAATATAAATTCATGAGATTGTTTATAGCTATTGATTTAAATAAAGAATTAAAAGATAAAATAAAAAATATAGAAGATGAATTAAAAAAACTTGATCTACCTATAAAATTCGTTGAACCCGAAAATTTACATTTTACATTAAAATTTTTAGGTGAAGTTTCTGAAGAAAGGGTTAAAGAAATAGAAAAGACTGTTTCTGAAGTATTAAAGGATTTTAAACCATTTAAAGTTTTTATTCAAGATTTTGGATATTTCGGGAGTCCGAATTATATAAGAACTCTTTGGCTCGGTTTAAAAGAGGGTGGGAAAGAAATTATTGAAATCAGCGAAAAACTAGATGAAGTTTTAAGTTATATAAGAAAAAATGAGCATGAGCCCAAACCACATTTAACTATCGGGAGAGTTAAATCAAATAAAAATAAAGAAATTTTATTAAAAGAAATTGAGAAACTAAAAAATGTGAAGATAGGTGAATTTTACGTGAATAAAATTAAACTAAAAAAGAGTGTTTTAACAAAAAAAGGTCCCATATATTCAGATTTAAAAGTTTTTGAACTAAGTGAAAAATGAATGAAAAAGTTTTATTAAAAATTTCTTTAACTGGTTCTATTTTAAGTTTAATAGTATTATACATAGTTGTTTTACAAATCACACCAATCCCCGTGAATATAAGTGAAATTAAAAATAATTGGACAGGAAAAACAGTAAATGTAACAGGTTATGTTACAGATTTAAGGAAATATAAAGACCACCTTTTCTTTAATTTAGAAAGCAATGAAAGTAAAATTAAAGTAGTTATTTGGAACAATATTTTACAACAAATGGAAATAAAGGGAATAGATATTAGTAAAATAGAAAATGGAAAAAAATTAGAAATAATAGGAAGAGTAGAATTATATAAAGGTTCTTTAGAAATTGTACCTTCACGTGGAGAAGTTAAAATTTTAGAGTAATTAAATATATTTATTAACTGTCTTTAATGCCTCTATCACCAACTTCACAACATTTTTCACATCTTTTAAATCTAAAACTTCAACTGGTGTGTGAACATATCTTGTCGGGGTTAAAATTGCTCCAGATGGTATTCCTTCCCTAATAGTTGGCGTTATTGAAGCATCTGTTGCCCCACCCTTCATTATATCATACTGTAAAGGAATCTTGTTTTTCTTTGCTGTTTCTTTAATCCATTTTTTAATTTTTGGATGAACAATACTAATTGCATCTTTTATTCCCAAAACAGGACCTTTTCCGAGAACCGGCAAAACTTCGCCCGAATTCACTCCGGGCATATCACCTGCAATTGTAGTATCCATGGCTAAAATAACATCGGGATTTATTCCAAAAGCAGAACCCCTTACACCAATTAACCCTATTTCTTCTTGTGTTGACCCCACAGCATAAATTGTTCCTTTAATTTTTTTAATTCCCTTCATAATTTCTATTAGTTCTAAGCAGCCAATTCTATCATCAAAACCATAACCAGTTACTCTTGTTCCAATCAATTTATTAAATTCTCCATAATGAGTTATAAAATCTCCGGGGCTTATTCCCGCCTTTTCAACTTCTTTTTTGTTTTTAGCACCTATATCTATAAACATTTCTTTAACTTTAACTGGTTTTTTTCTTTCCTCTTCTTCTTGAATATGTATTGGTTTTGAACCTATAACACCTACAATAGGCCCTTTAGAACCATAGATTTTAACTTTTTTTGCTAAAAGAATTCTTTCGTCCCAACCACCAATAGTTTCGAATTTTATAAACCCATTTTTATCTATATGTTTTACCATCAAACCAATTTCATCCATGTGAGCAACTAACATTACTTTTGGTGAGCCTGAACCTTTTTTTGCAATCAAATTCCCAATTTTATCTACCCTTATTTCATCAACATAAGGTTTTAATTCTTTTTTCATTAATTCTCTTATATTTTCTTCAGAACCAGATATTCCAGGAGCTTCAACCAATTTTTTAAGCAATTTTTCCATATCAAAACCTCCAAAAATTCAATATTATTATTATAAACTTTTTTTATTTATTTTAATATAATATAATTTAAAAAAAGAAAAATAAAATTTGCATGTTTTCGCTCAAGCTTTTTGAATAAGGTTAGCTATTGTAAAAGCTTATTCGAGGTCTTCTCTTGAAAGCACTGTTATTGGTGTATCGAATTTTTCTTTTTCCATCCCAACTAAAAACTTTATATTTCTTTTTCTTGCTATTGATTCTAATTTTTGAGTTACTTTGCTATCAATTACAACAGCAAATGGATCCTCTATTCTTTTAATTGTGTTGAATAATTCTTTTATAGGGACTTTACCTAAAATTTCTGAATTTGAATTAAATATATATGCAGCTCTTGTACCAACTAATTCTTCTAAAGTTTTTTTAAACAATTCTTTTTGTTCCTCTAATAATTTTATTTTCTCCTTTTTTGGTTTTTCCTCTTTTTTTTCAATGAAATTCCCTTTTTCTAGTTTAAATTGCTCCGCTGAAATTTTTTCTCTAAGCGCCTTAAAAATCTCTTTTTTTGAAAGTTCCTCAACTTCTTTTCCATTACTTGCCCTTGCCACATAATCTATATCTGCTACTTGTAAAAGCTCTTTTAAAATTAAATCACCGCCTCTATCATCATCTACCAAAGCCGTTGCAATTTTTTCTTTTGATAGTTTTATTATTGCCTCTGGAACAGATGTTCCTTCTATTGCTATTGCATTTCTAATGCCGTGTTTTAATAAGTTTATTACATCCGCCCTCCCTTCAACTATTATTATACTGTCCGAAGTAAGTAAATTTGGACCACAAGGTAAACCATTATAAGATGTTAGTTCGTCTGCCCTAACTGCTTCTCTTAATTCTTCTGAAATTTCTGAGGTATCGGGAACCCCCGATTCAAATAAACTTTTTAATATCTCTTTTGCCTTTTCTACCACAAATTTTCTTTTCATTGACCTTACATCCTCTACAGAAGTTAATTTAATTTTCGCAGAGCAAGGTCCTATTCTTTCAATTGTTTCTAAGGTAGCAGCAATTAAAGCAGTTTCTGGAGAATCTAAAGAAGAAGGGATTAATATTTCACCATAAGAATTTCCTTTATCAAATTTTATATCCACTTCTATTCTTCCTATTCTTCCAGTTCTTTGCAATTCTCTTAGATCTAAATCAGGCCCTAATAAGCCTTCTGTCTGGCCGAAAATTGCACCAATAACGTCTGGTTTTTCTACAACCCCGTCTGCTTGGATTTTGGCTTTTATTATATATTTTATTGAACTTGGTGCTAATTTTGACATGAGCATCAACCTCCTCAATTTTATTTTTTCCAAATTTCATAAACATTCTCCTTAATCTTTTGTTTGGTTTTCTTTTAAATGCCTCTAATAGGCTGTTTAATTTTGAAGCAAGTTTTCTTCCTTCTTTATCAAAGTCCGTTAATATTATTATTTCCTTTTTAATTTTCACTGCTTGATTAACAACATCAAGTAATGGTTGACCATTGATTTTAATGATATTTTTTAAACCCAAAGCCTTTAAAGCCTTTTCATCATTTTTTCCCTCAACTATTACTAGTTTATCTTTAAATTCATTAACTATTTCTTCTACTTCTTCGGGATTTATTCTTCTCATTTAATTGCCTTTAGAACATAAATTTTTATTCTTTTCCTCTTCATGACCCCCGTATCTAAAGAATAAACCTTTAATTATTTTTATTAACAAAGGATTATTAAAATTTACGGTTTAATTGAAGATAATAAGAAATTTCAGATTCATGCTCAAATCCCGTAATTATATGAAGAATTTTTAATTTTTCGTTATTTTTTATGTAGTTTAATATAAATTTAGCCATTTCTTCTGAAAAATATACAAAAAGTTTATCTTCACCTCCCTTCAATTTTTTTAATTCTAAATTTAATGGCTCTGGAAGTTTTTTCAATAAAGAATATATTTCTCTAGCTTTTGGAAGATAATTTGGATCTTCCAGTGATTTGTAAAAGTATTTGCACTCGCCATTATTAATATTTAACTTTATAGATAATAATAATGGAATGGAAAGGAACATTTCTTTTAATAATAATTTAAAAAACTCTGATATTCTAATTCTATCATATGCCCTATAAAAGCAACCTTTCATTTCTTTAGATTTATCTAAATTAAGAATTTCTGCAAATCCTTCTTCCAATAAATAATCTTCTGTAGGCGGGTTTTCATATTTTTTAATTTCATTTAAAATGAATTCTTTAGTTTTTTCGCTCATTTTAATTAATCCTTGATTATGCGCTAATCCATGAATTCTACAGGTAACGCCATTACATACAACTTCCGTATAAGGAAGTCTTTTAATTTCCATTATCGGTTCTTTTTCAATTTCTTTAATTAAATCTTTATTTGCTTTCTGCCAAGAACTATATAAAATTTTTTCTAATTTATTCCAAGAACCGAATTTTAAACCTCTTTCATAAAGAGTGTTTTTTAATTCTAATATGCTCGAACATTCTCTGAGTAATTCTTTAATATCAATATCTTGATATTTCATGAGAAAAAGTTTTATGTTAAAATTTTTATTTTTTTAATTAGAAATGAAAAAATTCATTTTTTAATCCCCAAATAAATTAAATATTATGGATAAATTAAATAAAATTTTACGGGAAGTTCTTAAAGAAATAACACCAACTCCAGAAGAGAGGGAAAAATTTGAAAAGGTGATAAAAGAGGTTTTGGAAGTTGCCGATTCTTTAATAAAACCTTTAGGTTTAGATAAAACATTAGCGGGTTCTTTTATAAGAGACACTTGGATGCCGGATAAAAAAGAATTTGAGATTTTTATTTTGTTTCCCGAAGATTATTCAAGAGAAAAATTAGAGGAAACCGGTTTAGAAATTGGTAAGAAAATTATAGAAAAATTAAAAGGTGAATATAGAATTGCATATGCGGAGCATCCTTATGTAAGGGGAAAAATAAAAGGTTTTGAGGTTGATATCGTTCCTTGTTATAAAGTTAAATGTGCTTCAAAGATAAAATCTGCGGTGGATAGAACACCTTTTCATAATGAGTTCATATTAAAAAATTTGAAAAAAGAAATGGCTTCAGAAGTTAGGTTATTAAAACAATTCTGTAAAGGTATTGGTATTTATGGTTCTGATGTAAAAACTCAAGGATTTTCTGGGTATTTATGTGAACTTTTAATTATAAAATATAAAACTTTTAAGAATTTATTTTCTGAAGCCTCGAAATGGTCTCCCGGGGAAATTTGGATAGATTTTAAAAAACACGAGAAAACAGAAAGATTAAAAAGAAAATTTAGATCACAACCGTTAGTTTTTATTGATCCCGTTGACCCAAATAGGAATGTAGCTTCTGCCTTGTCTTCTGAAAATTTTATAAAATTTGTAAAAGCATGCAAAGAATTTAAAGAAAAGCCTTCCAAGGATTTCTTTTTCCCTAAAAAAGAAAAAGTAAATTTTAAAGAAATAGAAAAATTAATTAAGAAAAGAGGAACAAGAATTTTAGGAATTAAATTTAAACACCCCGATGTTGTTCCAGATATTTTTTGGTCACAATTTAGAAAAACTGCAAAAAGAATAAAAGGTATTTTAGAGGAAGATGAGTTTAAAGTTTTGAATTATGGTTGTTATTCAAATGAAAGGGATTTATGTATAATTTTATTTGAGATGGAGGTTTGGGAACTTCCCGAAATAAAAAAATTAATTGGTCCTATCGTGTTTTCAAAACTTCACGTGAAACAATTTATTTCAAAATATAAAGGTTTGGGAAGAATTTGGGTTGAGGGAAATTATTGGGTTGGGGAAATTAAAAGGAAATATAAAAAACCCAAAGAAAAATTAACTCATAGTTTATCTGATTCTTATGAGGAATTAAAAGCAAAAGGTATAGCTTCACATATTGCTGAAAGTATATCAAAGGGATTTAAAATTTTAGAGGATAAAGAAATCATTGAATTATCAAAGAAAAACCAAGATTTTGCGCTATTTTTGAAGGAATTTTTTGAAAAGAATATGGTTTAAGAAAGACTTATAAAAAATATAATATAAAATAAAGTGAAGCTGAAATAAAGAAAAAAATTAATAATGAACTTTTTGCGACGCACCATGCACTCTTATTAACTAAGAAAAAAATACCGTACAAACAAGCTTATAAAATAATTTTCGGTAAAGATTATAAATTAATAATAAAAAATGAAAGAAGAATTTGAAAATAAAATAGAAAGTTTGATTAATTTGGCAAAAGAAATAGTAAATACTTATGATTAATAATAATTTATGAGATGAGAAAATGTTAATAAACAATAACGATAAGCTAAAATATACAATAAACAAAGTTAATATTCAAAATATCACAAAGCAAAAATTTTTGGTAATTGATGTAGAAGCTACTGGTTTAGACATAGAAAAGGATTATATAATAGAATTTGCTTGCATACCAGTAATAAATGGAAGAATATTAGATAAAGAAGCTTTTTGTTCTTTTATCAAGTCCCCTAAGCCAATACCACCACAGATAGAAAGGTTTACAGGAATTAGTAATCAGGATATTGTTAATGCACCATTATTTAAAACCGTAATAACAAAAATTTTAGATAAATATGCACACTTTATTTGGGTAGCTCAATGTGGTTTTGAATTTGATTTTCCTATTATTGAAAATATTTGTAAAAAAGAAAATATTAATTTTTCTCCTAAAAAAATGGATACTAAAGTTCTTTTTGCATTTTTATATCAAAATTTAGATGAAACATTTTCAACGGATTTTTTAAAAAACTATTTTAATATAGATTCATCTGATTTAAAAAGACATACAGCCTTAGGTGACGTGATATTAATTGCTAGAATTTTACAAAAAATTATTAAAATATACGAACAAAAAAAATAAAAGATTTAATTATAGATAAACCTATTACAATAAAAAAATTTGTTCCGCATAGATTAATTTAAATTTATTATTAAACTCTAGTAAAGGCACAAAATTCTTTCAGATGTTACTAATCTTGAAAAAGCGAATTTTGAAAAAGTATACATTAGAGAAACATATTTTAATGAAGCAAATCTTAAAAATGTCAAAAATTTAAATCAAAAAGAGATTTAATGTAAATAATGAAATTTTTATTTTTGCTTTCTGGTTTGCATCCCGAACTACCTTTAGCTGAATTAAAAGCAGTTTTATCAATAAAAACAAGGTTTAAAGTGGTTAAAAAGGATAAAAGGGTTGTTATAATTGAGATTAAACAAAAAGAAGTTATAAAAAACCTTTTGGAACGATTAACTTTAACATACGGGGTTTTTGAATTCCTTGGTTGTTGTAAAATAAATGATTTGCTAAAAACTGTGAAACAATTGAAGTATGATTTTAATATTCCTTTTAGGATCAGGGTTCATTCTTTGGGTTTTAAAAAAGATTCTAAAGAATTAGAGAAAAAAATTGCCAATATAATTTGGAAAAAAATTAAAGAATGTGGAAAAAAACCCAAGGTTGATTTAGAAAATCCAAAAACATCTTTTGAGGCGTTTTTAACGGAAAATAAGGCTTATTTTGGGGTTAAAATTGCAGAATTGGATAGAAAACAATTTTTTAAAAGAAGTCCTAAAAAAAGACCCTTTATAAGACCTGTAACAATGGATCCGAGAATTGCAAGAGTTATGGTAAATTTAGCAAGAACGAAGAAAGGAGAAAAAATTTTAGATCCGTTTTGTGGAACGGGCGGAATTTTAATAGAAGCGGGATTGATTGGAATGAAAATTTATGGTGTTGATTTGGATTTAGAAATGGTAAACGGGTGTAAGAAAAATTTAAATTATTTCGGAATTAAAGGGAAAATTATTCAAGGGGATGCAAGAGAATTAGATAAAATTTTCAAAGAAAATTATTTTGATGGAATTATAACCGACCCTCCTTATGGTATAGCAGCATCATTAAAAGGTTCTGAAAGAATGGATTTATATGAAAAAAGTTTAAATACAATGGAAAAGGTTTTAAAACCTAAAAAATATTTAGTGATTGTTACACCAAAATATATTAATTTAAAAACAAAAATGCAATTAATAGAAATATATGAGGAAAAAATTCATAGGAGTTTAACTAGAAAAATATGGGTGTTTAAAAAATGAAAGCGGTATTTTTCATAAAAAAAGAAAATTATGGAAAAGTTAAGGATTTAGTTTCAAAGGATGATTTAATTTCAAGGCAGTCCTTAGTGTTTAGGGATAATCAGTCTTTAAATTTAAAAGAAGAAGGATATTATTTAGAAATTGAAGGAAATGATGAAGCAATTAAAAAAGCAAGAGAAATATTAAAAGATTTAGCAAAAGAATTGGAAGGAGAAGAAAAAGAGAAAATCTTAGAAACAATTAAAAATCAAGAAGAATCTGCTATGAGCGGTTTTGGGGCAATATTTGGTTAGCGCTGGTAGTCTAGCCTGGTAGGACACTGGCTTGCCAAGCCAGCGACCCGGGTTCAAAAATCGAAACCAATAACGTATGACGGCTTGAATATATTGGATTAAGCCGTCTATTTAAAGTTTGGGTTTCGATGCATCCTGCCACCGAAAATCCCGGCCAGCGCATTTTAATTTTTGCTAAATAAAACAAATATTTAAAAAATTTATTATTTAAAATAAATCAAGGTGAAAAAATGGGAGTTGAAATATTTTCAAAAGAAACATTAGAAAACTATAGAGAATATCTTTCTAAAATAACATCAAATCCAGTATATCTTATAATTGATACGGAATTAAGAAATTATCCGTCAAATGAAAAATTAGAAATTATTTCCAAAACCCCAATACAACTAGAAGAATATAGAGATTCAATTAAACAATTAGCTTTAAATCCAGTGTGTTCTATAATCGATTTAGTGTTAACCGGAGTTGGTTTAACACCATACGAGAAACTAAAACTTGTGAATCAAGCTTTAAAAGAAAAATATAACTCCTAGAAATTTATTTTTATTTATTTTTAATTTGTTAAATGAAAGAAATATTAAGATTAATTTTAATTATTTAAATTATAAGCTAATATTTTATTTATTGGTGAAAAAATGAGAGGAAAAAAAGTTTTAAGATCAAAGAACCCAGAAACAGAGGTGAAATCAAAGACTCCTCCATTATTTGTAAAACTTGAAAAATATAATGAGATCATCGCAAATATTAAAACCTTAAAATCTTATGTTTTAGCCTTAAGGGATGCTTTAGATGCATTAAATGACATGGAAAAAGAATTAAAAAGGGGTTTTGAAGTTATTCAAAGGGCCGTAGATAAAATTAATATGGTTGTGGCGAATTTAGATGAAAAATTATTAAAATTAGAAGGAATAGAAAGAAAAATATCAGTGGAACCCTCTAAAGAAATTGAAAATTATATAAAAAGTTTATATGAAGAAACCGAAAAAATTAAAGAAGAATTAAAATCATTATCTTAAGCGGGGGTAGCCAAGTAAGCCTTTTACGAGAGCTTTCGCTTCTTCCAAAGGCTTAAGCGAAAACACGTAAAGGCTTTGGTAATCAGGTCAAAGGCGATAGAGTCATTGAGCGCTGATTGCTTGTGATGTCGAAGCTCAAGACCTATTCCCTTAGTGGGTTCCTGGGTTCAAATCTCATCCGATTTTACAAGAGTTATAAAATAACAATTTTCTGAAAATCAAAAATGTTCGCTATAATTTAGAGTGAGAATCCCAGCCCCCGCATTAAAATATATTAATTAAAAACAAAGGGGAATCAAGAGGAACTTGGAACTGAAGGGGAAATGTGTTCCCCTACAGTTCAGAATCCCAGCCCCCGCATTAAAATATATTAATTACTTTAAACAATTATTAAGTATGAATTTAACTTATATAACCTTTAGATTTGCAGTTTGTGTTTATACTTTAATTATTGCTTACCTTTCTTATGATATTTATAAAATGACTAAAGGTGGGACAACTCCATGGAAATATTTTGCCTTTGCTAATATTGTTGGATTTTTATGGGCAATAACAACTCTCTTGTTTTTAGATATTTTAAAAAATCTTTTTCTTTTGTATATTATTCAACCGGTTTTGCTTTTAATTTTAATTTATTTTATTATTAAGGTAACGTATAGTTTTCCTAAATCTTATATGGTAAAAATTCCTAAGTGGTTTAATGAAAAGATTTTATTTTCTTTTATTGGTTTAATTTTAATCTTGTTAACAGGTTATAACTTGTATTTAGGTTCTTCTCTTAGGATTTTAAGCACTCTTATTGGGTTTGTAGTTGGTTTATGTTTTGTTCTTTTTGGTTTTAGTTTTTATTTTGTTTCAAAATATCAAAAAAATTTGGGGTGGAGGTTTTTAGTAATTTATGGGATTTTACTTGGCTTAGCCATGGTTTTTAGGAATTTATTATCAAGTTGTTGTGGGATAACACCAGATTTAATTATGTGCCAAAAACTTTATCCTCCACCAGAGAAATTCTTTCCAAGTTTAGTATGCTCCCAAGGATTATTATCCCTTTATTCATTTGGGGATTTATTAGCTGTTATATCATCCCTTTTCATGATTGGAATTTATTTAATTTGGAAACATATTAGAAAAAGTTTTAGAATCGAATAATTAACTTTTTATGTCAATTGGTTGTAATTTAAACTTAAATATATTAAAACTTCGTCTAAAATTTCATTTTCTTTTTGGTTTTCGATATCAAATTGTATGATTGTTGACCACATGTCATGTTTATTGCGTTTAAGTATTATGGTTTCTCTTTCTTTTTTACCTTTAATAGAATTTTTGAATAAATTCCATTTAATTTTATAATTTCTTATTTCTAAATATTCAGGGGTTATAAAGTAACCATTTAATGTTAACTTTGGAAATCCTGCATTTAAAGCTTTTTTTATAATTAAATTTATAAATTTTGGGGTATATTTTTGAATAATTTCAGGGTGTGTTGTTGGAGAATCTGGTGAAAAATATGAGTTATACGGATATGTTGATATTGCTTCTAACTTATCTTTTTTAAAACTCAATTTTTTTAATTTATCTTTACCTGTGATTTTATTTGTAATTATTTGTAAAGAATAATTATAAGGGGAAGGTTTTAATTTTTGAATCCAAACTCTTCCTTTTAAAATATAACTCCTTTCTTCCTTTAACTTTATTTCTACTTCTTCTATTGGGCTAAAAAATTCCCCAAATGTTTTTTCTTTTATTTTATATCCAATACAGGATTTTGATTTTCCAAACAATTTTTCATATAATTCTTTTTCTATTTTCTCAAATTCGTCTTTTTGATGGCCTTTCCAATAATAAGAGTCTATATGAAGAATTGGTACAGAACGCTCAACATTTAATGTTTCTATTATTTCTTCGTCAGAAAAATTAATACCCGAGTGGTATAAAACTAATTGCTGTCCAAAAAATCCATATCTAGATTCCAAACCAATAATATTTTTTTTATTATAAAAACTTAATTTAAATGGATATTTCGCTTCAAGTATTTTTATCTCTCTTTTATTAGGAAACAAATCATCACCTTAATTTTAATACTTTCCTTTTTTAAATTAAAAATATAAAAATCAATTATTTTATAGGAACATTTATATACCCAAAGGAACAAATTTATACCATATGGTACAAAAATGTAGCTATTTAAGAGTTTTAGAAATATTTTTTATAGAGCCAACCACAACTCATTTCATTAAGGAAATAAGTAAAAAAATTAAATTATCACCAACATCTGTTAGAAACCATATAAGAAGTTTGCAAGCGAAAAATCTAATAAAAAAGAAAAAAAGCAAACCATTTAATGGTTTTGTAGCTAATAGGGAAAATGAAGATTTTATATTTTATAAAAGAGTTTATAATCTTTATAGTTTAAAAAATCTTAGTAGGTATTTAATTTCTTTATATTGGCCTAAATTACTTATTTTATTTGGTTCTTATGCTAGAGGTGAAGATATTGAAGAAAGTGATATAGATTTACTTATAGTAAGTAAAGTGAAAAAAGAAGTTAATTTGAAAGGGGTTGAAAAAAAACTTAAAAGAAAAATTAATTTGCTTGTTATTGATAAACTTGAAAAACTAGATAAAAACTTCATTAAGAAAATTTATAATGGGATTGTATTGTATGGTGGATTTTAAAATGGAAGATGAAATATTTAAGATAAGTAAAGATAAAGAAAGAGCAAAAGATTTGTTTGAGATGGCAAAAGAAAGATTAGAACTACTCAAATTAATTCCTAAAGATAAAAGTTACAAAATAATTGAAGAATATTATGAAATAATAAAAGAATTATTAACTGCAATAATGTACTTGGATGGATATAAAACCCTAAGTCATATTAAACTTATTGAATATTTTTCCTCAAACTACAGAGAACTTGATGAAGTCCAGATTAAACTAATCGATACTTTAAGAAGGTTTAGAATCGGAATTGTTTATTATGGAAGAAAAATAAGCCAAGAATTTTTGATTAATAATGAAAAAGAAATAAAAAAGATTATATCTATTTTAATAAAATTAACAGAAAAGAAGATTAATATTTTTGATAGTTAAATTTAACTTTAATACTTCTTTTTTAAATTAAAAATATAAAATAAGAGATAACTTTAAAAATATTGAAAAATAAAAAGAGAGATATGAAAATAAGAGACAAAAATCCCTTATTGAAGGAATTAATTGAGAATTTATTAAAGAAATCCTTAGAGCTAAATGCTCCCATTTGGAAAGCAGTAGCCAAAGGTTTAAATAGACCAAGAAGAAAATGTTATGAGGTCAATTTATATAAAATCCAAAAATATGCAAAAGAAAAGGAAACCATAGTTGTTCCGGGTGTTGTTTTAGGTGACGGAGAAATAAATAAACCCGTAACAGTTGCTGCTTGGAGGTTTTCAGGAAAGGCGAGGGAAAAGATCGAAAAAGCAAAGGGAAAATGCTTAACAATTCAGGAATTAATTGAAAAAAATCCTAAAGGTTCTGGAGTAAAAATAATGGGATAGATATGAAAGAGTTATATGTCGATGCTTCAAATCAGATTTTAGGAAGATTGGCTTCAAAAATAGCTAAAGAAATATTAAATGGAAACAAAGTTTATGTGGTTAATGCTGAAAAAGCAGTAATATCGGGAAATCCCAAATATACAATAAAGGTTTATTTAGAAAAAATTCAAAAAGGAGACCCTTACCATGGTCCTTTCTTTCCAAAAGATCCTGATAGGATTTTAAGAAGAACTGTTAGAGGTATGTTACCATGGAAAAAACCAAGAGGGAAACAAGCATATAAAAGGTTAAAAGTTTATATATCTGTCCCCGAAGAATTAAAAAACAAGGAATTTATAAAATTTAAAGATGCCGAAAATAAGCTTGAAAATAAATTTATAACTTTAAGCGAAGTTTGTAAAAGAATTGGTTCAAAAAAGGTTTAATATGACAGAAAAAAAGCAGAAAATTATATTTGCATATGGAAAAAGAAAGAAAGCAGTAGCTAGAGCCGTATTTAAACCTGGCTCTGGTATAGTTAAAATAAACTCTAAACCTTTAGATTTAATAAACTCTGAAATGATTAGATTAAAAGTACAAGAACCATTAATATTATTGGGAGATGATTGGAAAAAATGGGATGTAAAAATTAATGTTAAGGGTGGTGGTGTTTCCGGTCAGGCGGATGCCGTTAGACAAGCAATAGCAAAGGGATTTGTTCAAATATTTGGAAAAAAAGTAAAGGAAAAATTTTTATCTTATGATAGGAATTTATTGGTATATGATCCAAGAAGAACGGAACCGCACAAACCACCTCATTCCTCATGGGGTCCAAGAAGGTATAAACAAAGATCAAAGAGGTAGATAATATGGAATTTGCAAGAATTAAACTAGCGGGGAAGAATTATAAAGAAATAGAAGAAATATGTAGACAAATCAAGGAAATTGCTGAAAAATATGGAGCTTCAGTTAAAGGTCCCATTCCCTTACCAACAAAAAAACTTAAAATTTACACTATGAAAACCCCATGTGGTGATGGTACTGGTCACGGAAACGCAACTTGGGATAGGTGGGAAATGAGAATTCATAGAAGAATTATAGATGTGGGAGCAAATGAAAGGGCTTTAAGACAAATAGTTAGAATCCAAATCCCAGAGGGAGTTAAAATCGATATTGAATTAAAAGAAAGTTACAAAGAAT
>CAZFVX010000005.1:4225-22023 GCA_964522675.1 uncultured archaeon | reverse complement strand
TGGACCGGCCGGGATTTGAACCCGGAGCCTTCACCTTGCGAAGGTGACGATCTTTAATGCCTTTTATAAAGTACCATTGATCTACCGGCCCATTTATATAATCTTTTAAATAATAATTTAAAATGGTTGATTTGTTTATAAAATTAATAGAAGCTTTGTGGTTAATTTTACCCGCATATTTTGCAAATGGATTAATTCCTTTAGCAAAAGGAAAGCATCCTATAGATTTTAATAAAAAATTTATTGATAATCAACCATTATTTGGAAAAGGAAAAACTTGGGAAGGCTTTTTTTTAGGTTGTTTTGTTGGTTTCTTAATTGGAAGTTTGCAATGGTTTATTTATGATTTTATTTCCCTTAAAACTTCAAAATTAAATTTAATAAAAATCAATCCCCTTTTAGGTTTTTTGTTGGGATTTGGGGCAGTTTTTGGTGATTTAGTTGGTTCTTTTATTAAAAGAAGATTAAAAATGCCAAGAGGACATCCCTTTCCTTTACTTGACCAAGAAGACTTCTTATTGGGTTCTTTATTTTTTGTCTATTGGTTTATAAAAATAGAAATTGAATGGTTTTTAATCCTTCTAATAATAACCCCAATAATTCATTTAATTGCAAATCTAATTGCTTATTTAACTAAAATAAAAAAAGAACCGTGGTGAATTTAAATTTCTAAAACCTTTTTAATTTCCTCAAAAACTTCTTCTTTAGTTTTTTCACCATCAATAACAACCCATTTACCAAAAACTTGATCTGAGATTACTTTTTCATAAAATTCAGAAACCTTTCTTAAAAATTCTTTATTTTCTTCGTTTCTATCTAATTCTTTCTTTTCTTTCATTTTCCTTTTTATTGAAGTTTCTGGAGAAATTTTAAGATAAACGATAATATCGGGTTTTATTATTTCAAACAATTCTGCAAACTTTAAAGCCTTTTTAATTCCAAACCCCTGTAAACCTTGATAAACTATTGTAGAAGTGAAATATCTATCGGCGATCACAAAATAACCTTTTTCTAACAAATCTTTAATTTTTTCTTTATCTTTAATCATGTCCGAAGCATAAAGTAAAAACTGAATTTCAGGAGAAAATTCGTATTTTTCATGTAAATATTCATGAATTAGTCTCCCTATCGGATTTTCATAATCTGGGTATGTAATTCTTACTGCCTTTCTTCCCCTTTCTTTTAAATAATTATATAAAAGTTTTGATTGTGTTTCACCGCCAGAACCATCAATTCCTTCTATAACAATAAATTTCTTTTCCATTTAATCATTATTTAAACTCTATATTTTTATTCTTTTATAAAGTTCAACCAAAAGTTTAGGTTTTTCGAAAAACACAGGATCTTCATATGTTCTAACCTCTACAATTAAATTACCTTCCCATCCAGGATCAATTACCCTTGAATTTAAATGAAATGTACTACCAAAATATGTTGTTTCAATAATTAACCCAAAAACATCGCTAGGTATTTTAATTTTCTTTGTTTCTAATATTGTTACATCATTACAAAGGGTTGACCAATCCTTATTTTTACATTTAAAAATATATTTATCAGGATTTTTAATAACTTCTCTTGCTTCTATCTCTATAGATTTTTTTGGTATATAATAATTATCTGTTAATTCTATTTCAATAATATCATCTTTATTTATTTCACCAGGGATTTTATTTTCAACTACTATTTTTTCTAACTCTTTCCCAGTTATTTTCTCATCATCATTATATACATAAAATCTGCCAACTTCGTCTCCAACATGATAAATAATAGGAGTAGAATAATTTATATAACCAATTATTGCTTTTAATACATTTCCTTCTATCCATGGATATTTATTTTCAAGTATATGAAGATGTGAACCTAATCTAGCAAGCCTGCTTCTAGTTGATATATCAATTTTATCAGCTTTTAAGATATATTCTTTTGCAATATCTGAGATTGAAACTTCTACTTCAACAATTCCCTTATATTTATTTCCGTCTATTTTTGTAATTCTAAAATCATTTGTACAATACATAGTAATAAATCATTATTAAATTTTATAAAATTTAATATTCAAAAATCATTTATAACCTAACAAATTGTTTACTGTTTAAAATATTTTTTTAATAAATTAATTATTCTTTTTCGAACTTCTTCAACAGTTCCATCACAATTAAAATCTATAAGAATTCCTTTCTTTTTATAATATTCAATTAGTGGTTTTGTTTCTTTTTCATAAATATCCAATCTTTTATTAACTATCTCAGGTTTTTGATCTTCTCTTACATATAATTTACCTCCACAAACATCACAATAACCATTAACTTTAGGAGGATCAAATATTTTATTATATACTCTTTGACATTTACTACATGTAAGTCTATTAGTTATACGTTTTAAAATTACATCTCTCGATAAAACAAAATTAACAACAAGATCTATTTTTGTTATTTTTTCAAGTGCATTTGCTTGTTCTAAATTTCTTGGAAAACCATCAAGAATAAACCCTTTTTTACAATCAGGTTTTTCTAATCGTTTTTTTAATATTTTTATAGTAATTTCATTTGGAACCAATACACCTTTTTCTAAATATCCTTTAACTTTTTTTCCAATTTCACTTTCCTTTTTTATTTCTTCTCTAAAAATTTCACCTGTCGATATTTTTGGTATACCATAATATTCAGAAACATGCATAGCATGTGTTCCTTTTCCAACACCCGGAGGTCCTAAAAATATCAAATTCATGAAATCACCAAATATATATAATAAAAGATTTAAAAATAAATATTTTTTAAATAATAATTGAATGAAAAAAGTGAGAAAAATGTATAGTGAAAAAATAAATATAGATTGGAAATCGATAAGAGACTTTGATTTTCCAAAATTTATTAAAGTTCTAAGAACTAATTTTATTAATGGTAATAGAAGTAAATGGGGTTTGGAAAAAGTTCCCGAAGATTAAAAAACCAAATTTTTTACAATCAATAAAACAATTTATTAAACCTCAGTATAAATGGGCTCTTAAAAATGTAAGTTTTTCAGTTAAAAGGGGGGAAATTTTTGGTTTGCTTGGGCCCAATGGTGCGGGGAAAACGACATTAATAAAAATTTTACTTGGTTTGATGGCACCCGATAAAGGTAAAGTTCATATTTTAGGATACGATATTCAAAAAGAAAGAAAAGAAGTTTCTGGAAAAATAAATGCTTGTTTTGCGAGGGCGAATTTATATTGGACGCTTTCTGGTTATGAAAATTTAAAATTATTTGCAAAAATTTATAGGATTGAAGATTATGAAGAAAAAATAAAAGATTTAGTTAAACTTTTTGATTTAAAAGATAAAATTTATAGACATGTGGATACTTATTCTACGGGAGAAATCATGAGATTAAATTTGGCAAGAGCTTTAATTAATGACCCTGAAATTTTATTTTTAGATGAACCAACGCTTGGTTTGGATCCTTATATATCCTTAAAATTAAGAGATTTTATCGCAAAATTAAACAAAGAATTTAAAACAACAATTTTACTAACTACTCACTACATGGAAGAAGCAGACAGACTTTGTAAAAGAATAGCGATTATTGATAAAGGAAAGATATTAAAAATCGACACACCCGAAAACCTTAAATTAGAAATTAAAAAAGAAAAAGTTATTGAAATAAGGGCAAACCCAATAACTCAAGAAATTTTAAATGAAATTAAAGAAATGAGAGGAGTTGAGGGCATAATCTATATAGAAGAGGAGGAAAAAATAAGAATTTTATTAAAAAATATGGAAATAATTGAAAAAATAACAAATTTGTTAAATAAGAATAAAATAAAAATTGTTGAAATCCAAACTGACAGGCCAACATTAGAAGATGTTTTCCTTCACTTAACCAGCAAGGGGTTGAGGTATCAAAATGAGGTTTTTTAAAGATATGCTCCTCATAGGAGTAAAGGAAGTAAAGGGTTATTATAGGTGGGAATTAAATTATTTTTGGGATATGATATATCCAGTTTTAGATTTAGTTTTATTTGTTACGGTTTGGTATGCAATTTTCCAGGGAGGGTTTCAAAGCGTTGGGATTTTAAACAAAGAAAATTTTATTGGTTTCTTGCTTTCAGGTATTCTTGCATTTCAATTTATTTATTCCCCCCTTTCTAGCCAATTCACGCAATCGTTTATTAGGGAAAAATATAGAAGAACACTTCAAAATTTATTAATCTCTCCAATTTCAAGGATTTCAATCCCTTATGGAAAATCTTTACTTTCTTTGGTTAGATCAACATATTCTACGGTAATTTTAATAATATTTTCAGCGTTATTTTTAGGTTTTAATTTAACGGGGAACTTTATTCTTGGTATATTTTTATTTTTACTAACTTTTGTTTCATTTTCTGGTTTAGGTTTAATCTTAGCTTCTTTGGGCGCGTGGAGAGAGGATATAGCAAGTTTAAGTTGGCTGATTAGTTATATATTAGAAATATCTTCTGGCGTTTATTATCCAATTGAAGTACTACCTCAAAATATAAAAGAAATTTTAATGTTAATTCCATCCACCCAAGCGGTTACGGCAGCGAGATTGATATTTTTAAAGAACGCAACTTTTATGCAGGTATTACCTCATTTAACTTATATTTCAATTTTTGGAATTATAACGATGTGTTTAGCCATAATTTGCTTTAAATTTGTTGAGAAAAAAGCGATGTTAATTGGAATTTAAAAAATAAAATTTAATATTTTAATTTTCACAATATTTTATTATGATAGAATTATCCGCATTATTAGGAAAAGTGGTTTATATTTTTTTATTTGCAATCATATTTTATTATTCTCATAAACTTTACATTATAACGAAAGCTAAAGGTTGGTTATTCTTTATGGTTGCGATATTTTCTTTAATTTTAACTCAGATTGTTTTTGTTTTTGGTTATTTAGCAAATTTCACATATTACATGGAACTTTATAATATTATAATGATATTCTCTTGGGTATTCCTCGCTTTGGGGGCAATATTTATAGCTAAAGGATTAAAGTTGATTTAAATGATGGAATATATAGAGGCAATAATAAGATTTATCTCTGTAACAATTACCTTTACTCTTATTGCCAAAATATATTTTGCAACGAGAGGTGGTTCAAGGGGATGGAAATATTTGCTTTATTCTATGATATTTTTTTATATGGACGTGTTTAGAAGAATTGTTCAAGTTTTTTATTTCAATTTTAATTTTTTAGGAATTATAGAGGTAATTAGTGGTTTATGTTCATTTATTTTCATAGTTTTAGGGTTTAGGGAATTAGTAAAAGATTTCTTAAAACTTAAACAATAATTAAGATTTTAATTTCAAAAATTGTGCAAGTAAAGCTTCTAATTGAATTTCTGGAGAACCACCCTGATTTAACCTAAACTCATATTCTCCCAATAAATTAATTAATTCAACTTTAGCCTTATCATCTATATTTAAATTAAATATCTCTCTATGAATTCCCTTTATTATGTCCTCACCCGATAAACCTTGATTTATTAACATATCATAAAGTTTTTTTCTTGCTTCCTCAAATTTACCAGATAAAACTAAATTTAACATATCTTTTATATCCTCTGGTTTTGCTAATGAAGCAACTTCGTAAATAGTTTCTTTCGTTATTTCACCCAATGCAGATGCTGCTTGTAAAAGATTTGTTGCTTTTCTTAAATCTCCCTCAGAAAGTTCATAAATTGCTTCTATAGCATCTTTAGATAATGTTAATTTTTCGTTTTTAGCAATTCTCTCTAAATATTCCGCAACATCTTCTTTTGTGAATCTTTTGAATCTAAAAACGGCGGTTCTTGATTGAATTGGTTCAATAATTCTTGAAGAATAATTACAAGACAAGATAAATCTGCAAACATTAGAAAACCTTTCCATAGTCCTTCTTAAAGCTTGTTGTGCTTCTGGTGTTAATGCATCGGATTCATCTAAAAATATTATTTTAAAATCAGTTGCGATTGGCTTAATCCTTGCAAAATCCTTTATCCTCCCTCTCACAACATCAATCCCTCTTTGGTCACTGGCATTTGTTTCTTGAAAATTTTCCTTCCAATATTTTCCAAACAGTTCTCTTGCTAAACACAAAGCTAATGTGGTCTTTCCCGTTCCGGGAGGTCCAGCAAAAAGCATGTTTGGAATTGATTTTTCTTTAACCCATGCCTTTAGCCTTTCTACTATATGTTTCTGGTTTATAACTTCATCAAGTGTTTTTGGTCTATATTTCTCCGTCCAAATTTCCAAACCCATAAAAAATTCTTAACTTAAAGGAATTTAAATTATTAATTAGTTGTTTAAAAAAATAGAAAAATTTTAAACTATTACCTGTTTGGATATTAATAACCACTTCCACAAAGGAATGAATTTTATCTTCTTTCTTTCAATCATCTCTTCTTCCTCATAATCCCATGTTATACAAAGTAAATTTTTACATTTTAATAAACCACTTGCTTTTAACAAGGATTTTATTTCCCTTTTTTCAATCTCCTCCTTTCCAGAAGCATAAGTTACTTGGATTAATTGCTTAACTTTCATACCATCTTTAATAACAAAGTCAACTTCACCCTCAACCATTTTCAGATAAAAAACATCAATCAAAGGATTTTTATTTTTCTTTCTTATGAATTCAAGAAAAGCAATATTTTCCATAAGTCTGCCATAATCTTGCGAATACTTGAATATTTTTGTTAATCCAGTGTCACAAAGGTATATCTTTTTTGGCCAACTCTCTCTCAAATGAATTTTTGTAGAGAACTTTTTTAGAAAAAAGAAAAACATTGTATCTTCAAGCTTAGTTGTATATTCATAAACAGTGTCCTTACTTATAGCCACATTAGCTTTTATTTTATTGAATAAACTTCTAATTGAAATCTCCTTGGCATAATTTTGTATCATAAAATTATGTAACATTCTTGCAAGATCAAGATTTCTTATTTTGTGTCTTTCTACAAAATCTCTAAAAAGAATCAAATCAGCATACTCTTTTAGCAATTTTATTTTTTCTTTATTCTTTACAACATCAGGGAAGCCGCCAAATTCTAGATAACTTCCTAACATATTCTTTATTTTTGCTTCTTCATCCTTACTAAGATATTTTTCAATTTTTATTTGTTTGAATTTTAGAAATTCTTTAAAGCTGAAGGGAAGTAAAGCAAATGAAAGAGCCCTACCTCTTAATTCTGTAGCTATTTCTCTGCTTAGAAGTTTTGATGAAGAACCCGTAATAAAAATTCTATATTTTCTTAAATCGTAAAGTTCTCTTACTGTTTTTTCCCACCCTTCAATATTTTGAATCTCATCTAGCAAGAGATTTTTTGGAGTTTTACCATAAATTTCTATAAATATCCTTATAACATCCCTGATTTCTTTTGCCTTTATTTCAGCTAATCTTGTGTCTTCAAAATTAAGATAAGCGCTATCTTTAAGCTTTTTATATAAAGAAAATAAAAAATATGTTTTTCCTGCCCTTCTTGGACCAATTATAGAGATTATAAATGAAGACTTTAAAGGAACTTTTAAATCTCGTGGTATAGCATTTGCTATTATCCTTGGTATTCTTTCATATTCCTTAAAATAATCTACAATTTCACTTTTTATCATAATAATTATTATAAGGACAATTATTTATAAAATTTTCCTTTTTACAAGGACATTTTAAAATATAAAAGAAATTTTTCCTAAAGACTAATTTTTTAAAATCTTAATTTAAAATTAATTTATGGTTAAGCTAAGAACAAACGAAAAGGCAGAAATTGCCGTTATTGGAGGTACGGGAAATTATGACCCCGCGATTGTTGAGGATTCGGTAGAATTAAAGGTTCATACTCCATATGGTCCTCCTTCTGATCATATAATTGTTGGCTCCGTTAAAGGGATAAAGATAGCTTTTTTGGCAAGACATGGTAGAGGACATACAATCCCGCCATACAAAATAAATTATAGAGCAAATATTTGGGCTTTAAAACAATTGGGTGTAAAAAGAATAATTGGTTCTAATGCTGTTGGGACATTGCAACCAGAGTTCATAAAACCTTATGAATTTGTTGTTTGTGATCAAATTTTTGATAGGACTTTAAGATCAAGCCAAAGTTTTTACGAGGGTGGCGTTGTTGGGCATGTTGAATTCGCGGATCCGTTTTGTCCCGAACTAAGAAAGATTTTAATTGAAACGGGGAGAAAATTGGGTTTAAAAATCCATCCAACCCCAGAAGAAGAAAAAGAAAACAAAATGTTTACCTATGTTTGCATCGAAGGACCAAGATTTTCTACGAGGGCTGAATCCTTATTTTATAAAAAACATGATTTTAGTGTTATTGGAATGACGTTAATCCCCGAATCGATATTGGCAAGGGAGTTAGAAATTTGTTATGCAAATGTTGCATTAATAACTGATAGCGATGTTTACGGTTTGATGCCCGTGACTGCTGAAAGGGTTGCAAAAAGTATGAAAGAAAATGTTGAAAACTTTAGAAAATTAATTTTTGCCGCAATAGATAAAATTCCTCGAGAAAGAAATTGTCCATGTAAAGATATTTTAACCAGGGCTCTCTACTAACAAAAATATTAACTTCCAGAAATATAATAATTAAAAATGAGCAAAAAATTTTTGGTTTTTTCATTTGCTTTTTTACTCTCAATAAATTTAGTTTACGGTTTAACTCCAGAAAATGTAAATTATTTAAAGGCAGAAATAACAAGAACTGGTTATGTTTACTTAAAATCAGTAGAACCGGGGGCAAGGGCAGAAGAAGTAAAAATTTATTTATCGATTCCTCAAGAAACGGGAAGACAAAGTGTTATTTTAAAAGAAGTTTCGGGCCCAGATACTCATGAATTTGAAACGGATGAATATGGAAATCAAATTTTAAAACTTATCTGGAACGATCCGCCTTTAGATCAAAATTTAGAGTATAACATTAAATTTGAGGTTGAAGTTTTTGATAAAGAGATTAATTTTAAGGCCAACAAATTCCCGGAAACGGATTTAATAAAAACGAATCCAGAAATAATGGAAAAATCTTATGAGTTAGAAAGAAAGGGAAATGATATTTATCAAATATTTGAATTGGCAAAATGGGTTAATAATTGGGTAAAATATGATAAAAGTTATGAAAATGTAACAAAACCAAGTACTTGGGTTTTTAAAAACAAAAAGGGAACTTGCGATGAAATTTCAAATTTATTAATTACGATGCTTAGGAATTTGGGTTATAATGCATATTATGTTGCGGGTTATGCTTATTCAGATAATTGGGGACCTCATTCTTGGGTTGAGGTTAATTTAAATGGAAAAATTATAACCGTTGACCCAACGTGGTTAGAATCTCCTATTGATGCGACCCATATCTCATTTTCAAGATTACCTGATTCAAATTATACAGAAGAAATTAAAATAAGAAAATATGGGGTTAATTTTTATTGGGAAAAGGGAAAAGTTGATATTAAAATATTAAAAAAAAGAGAAAAAGAAAGAATAAATGAAATAAGACTTTTAACGATTCCCGAAAATTTAAAGGATGATAGTTATGTTCTTTTTTCAGGAAATTTCTTTTCCGATAATTGTTTGTTAACAAAATCTTTTTTAAAATCTTGTGTTTATAATGGTAAGGATTTAATTGATATTTTTAATTCAAATATTTCCTTAGGGTTTTGCAATAATAAAACAATTTATTGGATAGGTAAAATTCCCGAACTAGAAAAAAATATGAGATATACATGTCCTTTAGTTGTTTATGGAAACGGAAAATCAAAAATGGTTAATTTTGATATAATCCCGGGAGAAAGAAATAAATTAAAACTAAGTTTAAGCTTGGAGAAAATTTTAATTAAAGATCAAAACTTTACTTTAACTTTAAATGTAGAAAACCCCGGAGAAGAAAAAGAATATGAATTTTATTTATTTTTAAATGGCGAAGTTTTTAAAAAGAAATTTAATATTCCGAGTGGGAAAACCAAAATTTATTTTAATTTAATCGCTCCCGCAATGCCAAAAGATTATACTTTATATTTATTTTCTTCTTCTGGTGATTTGGTTAAAGAAAATTTAACAGTTATTTCTGAGAGATATTTTAAAATTATAGGAATAGAAATTCCAAAAGAAATGAAAGTGAACGGGAGTTACAAAATTAATATTACCTTTAAAAACCAAGGCCCTAAAAACAATGGAAAAATTATATTTAGAGCGAATGGGAGAGGTGATGTTTTAGAATTTGTTTCTGAGGAAAATGAAACAAAAAAATTAAGCTTTAATTATATACCAGAAAATTATGGTAAAAAGGTTTTTGAATTTATTTTACTATCTAACGGATATCAAGATGGATGGGTTGGAAGTGTGGAAATAAAAAAAGAAACTTCTTTATTTGAAAGTATCTTAAATTTCTTCCAAAGCATTATAAATTCTATACTAAAATTATTTAATTTTTAATAAAATTTAATTTTAAGTGAAAAAAATGAGAAAATATATAAATCAAGTAAACTCGGGAGAAAAAGTTAATTTGGCGGGTTGGGTTCATGAAATAAGAGATTTAGGTAATTTGATTTTTATAATTTTAAGGGATTTTACTGGTTTGATCCAAATAACTGCAAAAAAAGAAAAAACTCCTGAAGGTGTTTTCAAGAAAATTAAAAGTTTAAAAAGGGAATATGTGATTTTAGTTGAAGGTGTTATTGTAGAAAATAAGCAAGCGCCAAAGGGAATCGAATTAAATCCCGAAAAAATTGAAATTGTTTCTAAGGCACAATCACCGTTACCAATGGAAATAAGTGGTAAAATTGAATCAAATTTAGATACGAGATTAAATTTTAGGTCAATGGATTTAAGAAGACCCGAAAATTTGGCGATATTTAAAATTCAATCGAAATTAGTTGAGGGATTTGAAGAATACTTAAACTCCAAAGGATTCATTCAAGTTTTCACGCCTTGTATAAATTCTACTGCTTCAGAAGGAGGTGCGGAATTATTTCCTGTAATTTATTTTCAAAAAGAAGCGGTTTTAAGACAAGACCCACAACTACATAGGCAATTATTAATTGTTGGTGGAATTGAAAAATTATATGATATTGGACCTTCCTGGAGAGCTGAATTATCTCATACAACGAGACATTTATGTGAACACAGGGGGTGTGCCGTAGAAATAGCATTCATAAAAGATGAAACGGATACAATGAGATTACAAGAAGAATTAATTGTTTATGCTCTTAAAAAAGTTAAAGGAGAATGTGAAAAAGAATTAGAATTATTAGGAAAAGAAATTAAAATTCCTAAAAAACCATTTCCCGAAATTAGATATCCAAAGATTTATGAAATACTTGAAAGTTTAGGAAAGAAAATTGAATATGGGGAGGAACACGATTGGGAGTCAGAGAAATTATTGGCGAAGTGGGTTAAAGAAAAATACAAATCAGATTTTTTCTTTGTAAATAGATTTCCCTTTTTAGCTAAAAAAATATTTTATGGAATGAGGGTTGATGAAGACCCAATTTGGGCGAGGTCTGTAGATTTAATTTATAAGGGGGTTGAACAAAGTTCTGGTGGACAAAGAGAACATAGATATGAAAAAATTCTTGAAAATATAAAAATATTAAAAATGGATGCAAAAAAACTTGAGTGGTTCACTAAATTTTTTAAATATGGGGTTCCTCCTCATGGCGGTTTTTGTATTGGAATTGAAAGATTTACGATGCAATTATTGGACTTAAAAAATATAAGAGAAGCTTGTTTATTTCCAAGGGACCCAGAAAGATTAATACCTTAAAAATGAATTTTATCAAATCTAATATTAAATGATTGAGTTGATTTATCTTATAAATTTCTTCTCTTTTTCTTGCATTCTCAATTTATTCAAATTTGTACCACTTAATTTTTTCTCCAGCAATAATTGATAAGAATTTTATTGATGGATTAATTTTAATTATTAGTTCATAGATTATGGCACTTCCCACTTCATCGGCTTTACTAATTTGAGGTTCAAATTCATTGGGATGAGAATGATACTCAATAAAATAAGTATCTTTATTACCGAATTTTTCAATTTCTTCTTCAATAGATTTTATATTTATTTTAAATCTTAGATTGTTTTCATTTCCTAAAAAAGTATATAATTCTAAAACTTTTTCACCATTAGTTAATATTATACCACCAATTTCTACATTATGGTTTTGACATTTTTCTTTAATTAACTCTTCAATAACATAATAATTTTCTGGTTTTTCATTTGTTTCTATGAGAATTTTGGGTTCTCCATTTTCACCATATATAGATTTCATATTTTCAAGTTTTGTATTCATAACTCTTTTTTAATCTTTAAAAAATAAATTTAGTATGTTAATTGCAATAACAGGAACACCGGCGACAGGAAAAACAACAATAGCAAAAGAATTAGCTAAAGCCTTGAATTGGAAACAAATTTCTTTAAACGATTTGGCAAGGGAAAAGAATTTTTATTTAGGTTATGATGAAAAAAGGAAGGCGAAAATAGTAGATATAGAAAGCATAAAAAAAGAAATTGAAAAAATTATGAAAAAACAAAAAAATTTAATTATCGAGTCCCATTATGCTCATGAAATTCCAGTAGATTTAGTTATAGTTTTAAGAACCGATTTAAAGGAATTAGAAAAAAGAATGCTTAAAAAGGGATGGTGGAAAGAAAAGATTCAAGAAAATTTGCAAGCAGAAATTTTTGGAATTTGCAAAGAAGAGGCACTAAAAACAAATAAAAATGTTTTTGAAATAGATACCACGGGAAAAAAACCAAAAGAAGTTATAAAAGAGATTTTAGAAAGAATAAAATAATTCAGGTCGTTCTTTTTTAATTTCATTAAACATATTTTCCATATCCTTTATTAATGTTTCCAATCCCTTATAATCTTCTTCTGAAAAAAGTTCTGATACATGTTTTAAATTATTTTTTTCTGCCAAAGAAAATAAAAATGATAAAACACCAATATATGATAATTCATGAAAAACATTTCCATATGTTTCATTTTTTAAAAATCTTTCTATTGTATTAAAAGCCTTTGGATAATATTTATTTAATGTTTGTTTTGCCCAATTTTCTAATGATCCTTCATCTAAATTAAAATGAACAGAATCGAAATGAACTTTTAAAGATGTTGGTTTAACTTCATTAGAAAGTTTCATCATGCTTATTTTATATAACTCCCCAAGTCCTTCATTTTTTTCTTCGATAGATTCTTGAATTTTACTCATATACTCGAATACATTTAACATTTTTTCACCCGAATTAGTGTATATTAGGATGTTAATTTTATAAGTATTTATCAATTTCGAGTAGAAATGAATTTAATTTAAAAATTGGAACAATCCAAACATTTTCTTCTTTAAGGATTTCTTCCTCAAACCAAGTAATAATTAGTGGATAAATTTCAAGATTTTGTTTTAAACTTAATAAACTGCTCTTAAATAACTTCTTTAATTGGTTTACTCTTTCAATTTGTTTTCTTGCCGCAATTCTTAATTGTGATGTTTTTCCTTTCCTAATACCCCATTGCTTACAATCTATTGCTAAAAATTTCTTATTTTTTGAGGCTAAAATATCAATTTCGTACCAAGAGCCATTAAATTTAAACCTATAATTTCTTTTGACATTCCAATCATTTTTTTCTAAAATTTTTGAGCAAATTTCCTCAAATTCTTTCCAATTAAACCTAGAAACAATTTCTTCTATATCCTTTCCTCTTAAAATTTCTTTTTGAATTTCACTAAGTTCCATAGTAAAATTTTTAAATATAAGTTTTTAAATCAATATTGAAAATATGTTTAGAACTGTCCTATTTTTTGGGTTTTTAACTGGGATTTTGTTAGGTGTAGGTTGGTTTTTAGGTGGATTTTTTGGAATGACCATGGCGTTATTTTTATCGCTTTTAATTAATTTTATTTCTTATTGGTATTCCGATAAAATTGTTTTAACTATGTATGGGGCGAAAGAAACAAATGACCCAGAATTAAATAAGATTGTAGAAAATTTGGCTTTTCAAGCGGGAATACCAAAACCTAAAGTTTACATTGTTCCAACAAAAATTCCAAATGCCTTTGCAACCGGAAGAAGTCCAAAGCATTCTTCTGTAGCCGTTACTGAAGGATTATTGGAGTTAAATAAAGATGAAATTGAAGGCGTTTTATCTCATGAAATAGCGCATATAAGAAATCATGACATTTTAATTTCAACGGCGGCAGCAACAATTTCCGGGGCAATTTCTTATCTTGCGCAAATTGGTTACTATTCTTTGTTTTTTAGAGATAGCAGGGAAGGAGGAAATTTGTTTGGTTTACTTTTTGTGATAATATTTGCTCCATTAGCTGCTTTATTAGTTAGATTAGCAATTTCAAGGTCGTTTGAGTATAGAGCAGATTACACGGGTGCAATAATTTCTAAAAAACCATTGGCTTTGGCGTCCGCTTTAGAAAAAATTTCTTCAATAACTAAAAACCACCCTATGAGAGGTTCAGCAGCAACTTCTCATTTATGGATAGTTAATCCTTTTAAAAGTGACTGGTTTACAAATTTATTTTCAACTCACCCACCAATAGAAGAAAGAATTAAAAGATTAAAGAAAATGGCCGTTTGAATTAAACCTCTAAAATCTCATAATCAACAGGAACTAATTTCTTTCCTTCCTCAAATTTTATAGGGATAATTTTTCCATTATATTCTATAAAATCAGTTGGAATTAATGTATCAATTTCCTCAAATTCTGTGGGAATTATTTTTACATAAGGATTTTTATTTTCTGGTTCAATATATTTAATTTTCATACTATTATATTTTTAATAATTAAAAAACATAAAACCAGAAAAAGTTAATAAACTTTAATTTGCACATCTTCTTTATTTTCTTGCACATCTTCTTTTTTCTCATTTTCAAGTCTTTTGTAAGAAAAAGAAATAATTTCAGCTACAAGTGTGCTAAGTAAAACTGATAGGAGAATTATCATAAATATTATGTTAATAAAACTATCTGCAATTGCCTTTTGCCCAGCGCCAATTATAACAGCAGTTACTATGGGGGTTATTGCTGCCGGGGAAACGCCTCTTGGGGCAATAAAATTAAGAAGAAAGATATCATTCCTATTAAATTCATTTTTCCTTTTGCCTAAAAGAGGCATTAAAAATATTGGTCTTGAGAAGAAAACAAACAAGAAAAATAAGAGGACAAGAAAAATTTCTTGTAAATTAAATGATAAAAATACTTGTGCACCTAATAATGTAAATACGGAGATTCTTAATAATTCTGAAAATTGATCATCAAAATGTTTAACTTCTTCTCTGTTTGGTAATGTGATGTTACCAGCAACCAAACCACAAACCGCTACAGCAAGCATCCCAGAACCACCAACATTTTCTGCTAAAGCATAAGTTATTAATGCTATTGAAAATAAAAGTAAAGGTGAATATTCTTTTAACATTATTTTTAATAGTTTTGAAACAGAAAAACCAATCACTATACCTGTTCCTATTCCCGCAACGATCATCAACCAAAACTGAGAAAGATATTTTAATGGATTAATTAAAGCTCCGGGTTGCAATGCAACTAAGTCCAAAAATAACACTGGTAATAAAACACTCAAGGGAGAATTAAATATTGATTCAACTTTTAAAATCGTTGTTGCTTTTCTTGATTTGTTCAATACTCTTTCAAAAGGAACAATAACGCTTGGGTCAGTTCCACTTATAATTGAACCCAATAATAAAGAATAAATTAAATCAAAGCCAAAAATAAAGTGTGCAATTAAACCTAAAAAAATAGTATTGAAAATAACACCAACAAAAGCTAAATTAATTGAAATATTTGAAAATCTTTTAAACATCTTAAAGCTAAGATTAAATGTTCCCGTAAATACAATCATTATTAATGCAAGCAATCTTAAAAAATCAGGCACGGCATCCATTAAACTTACATCAATTAATTGAATATTTAAGTATGGTGGTAAGAAAGAACTTTTCCATAAAGTTGGTCCCAGAACTAAACCTAAAAGCAATAAAAAGAAAGTGTCGGGGACTCTACTTTTTTTTAATAAATTTGCTATTAAAACACCAAAACCAAGCAAAATTGCAAAATAAGTTACTGTTAATCCAATATCAGCCATAATTATAATTAATTTTAAGTTACTTTTATATTTTGTTTAACTTTATCTCTTTAATTTTTCCATAAGGTCTTTCTTCCGTAAAAATTTGAGATTGAAATTTGTATATTTTTGAATTTTCATCTAACCATTGGTCTGGCAATAACCCAGCCTTAAAACATAAATTTTCTAAAAATTCTTCTTCATTCCATTTCTGTTCTATGGGCACTTGTGGTAAAAGCAAACCAGAATAAAGACCATTTTTAATTATTAACCCATCTCTTCCAATTTTTATTTTTTTCAAATATTCTTTTGGATTTTTTACCTTTATCAACTCTGGTTTTGTTAAAATTGAAACTTCAACTATAATTTTCTTTAATTCTTCTTGCTTTAAAACGGGGAATCTTGGGTCTTCGGTAACGGCGATGGCGGATTTAATTAATGCGGTTATTAAAGGATAATTATGTTCTACATAACCTATACAACCCCTTAATTCTTTTTCGGGAAAGGTGTGTAAAGTCGTGAACACACTTAAACGCTCTTTAAATTTTTCAGGATAATCCTTTACTTTCAATTCTTGATTTTTAATTATCCAAAGTTCTATAGCTTTTCTCGCCGTTCTTACCGCAAATTCACCCTCTTTAAGGTTTAACATATTTAATCAAACTCCTCTGTCCTTTAAAACTTTCTTTTGTTTCTTGAATTTTTCTCCCCATTAATTTTTTGAGATTGATCATATAAACTGAATTTTCATTTTCAAAAAATAATAAAAACCCCTTAACACCAATTATTTTTCCAGAAAAAATTAATTTAGGTTTTATTTTTAATTCAAGAAAATTTTTAATTTTTGGTAAATCGTAAAATTCATTTAAATCATGAATTTCATCTTTAAGAAAAAAATTTGAGAATTCATTTAATTCTTTTTTAATTTTTTCTTTTGCCTCATTAAACTTTTTTAAAATTAAATTAAACTCATTGTTTTTATTTAAATTTTTAATTACTTGACTCCTCCCGGAAAAATTTAGTCTTTTATGAATTCTTTTTTCAATTGTTCTCGCTAATCTACCATTTTTAATTTTAATTACCCTTGTTCCAAAATCCGCTCCCTGTTCAATCCACCTTTTAGGAAATCTCGTTTCTCTTACAACACCTACTTTTAAGTGATCTCCGAAACTTGTTAGATAAATATAATAAATTCCCGTTTCACATATTTCCCTTAATTTAGGAAAACCTCTACATATTGTTCCATCACAAGACAAACAAGGAATTAAAATATCGTTTTTCAGGCATTCCTTACACCTTAAACCCGAGTTTATTTCTTTCCCACAAAAGACCCATTTATCCAAATCTCTATAACCTATGCAAAACTTTCTATCTAAAACTTTAAAGGAAATCTCCTCTCCTTTCTTTAGAGGAAAATTTTCAATTTCTGATTCTTCATGATTAAACAAAACTAAATTTGGAGTCCATTTTTCTTCTTGAATCCAATCGTAATTAACAACAGTATACATGTAATAATTTTATTAAAAAATAAATAAAAATCTGGTTTTATTCTAAAAAATGATAGCGGGGCGTGGAATTTCAAGGAAGCAGATGAACCTGCTTTAGTTTGAACCACGGACCTCTGGGTTATGAGCCCAGCGAGCACACTGACAATCAAAGGAAGTGTAGTTACTGAGAGTAACTATTCATCACCTCCTATGATCGTCTCCAGGCTGCT
>CAZFVX010000005.1:2720-4125 GCA_964522675.1 uncultured archaeon | reverse complement strand
TCTACCCCGCTATCTGGAGACGTATCTCTGTATTTTTAATGAGTTACTAATATTAATAAATTTAACGGTTAGCTCGAAAATTATCACAACAAACTAAATCCAACCACGAAATTTCATTGCTTCAACTACACGTTCAACGGCAACGATATAAGCGGCCTCTTGCATATTTATATTATATTCTTTGGATGTATTTAACACTGAATGATAGGCAGTGGTCATTTTCTCATCCAAACGCTGGTGAATTTCTTTTTCATCCCAGTAGTACATATAAGCATTTTGTACCATCTCAAAGTATGAAACTGTCACTCCACCGGCATTGCATAAGAAATCGGGTATTACATGAACGCCATTTTTATATAGAATATCGTCTGCTTCTGGGGTGGTTGGTGCATTAGCCAATTCGGCAACAATCTTAGCTTTAATATTTGGAGCAATTTTTTCTGTAATGACATTTTCTAAAGCCGCGGGAATTAATATATCAACATCAAGTTCTAAAAGTTCTTCGTTAGAAATGGCTTTAGTGTTTGGGAAATTAATCACCGACCTCGTTTTATTTTTATGTTCATAAACTGCCTCCGGTTCAAGTCCTTCCTTGCTGAATATCCCCCCTTTGCTATCACTGACTGCGACTATTTTACAACCTAAAAGAGATCTACCCAAATATGCCGCATAATATCCGGCATTACCATAACCCTGCACGGCAACGGTAGCTTTCTTAAGGTCTATACCACATTCTTTGGCGGCTTCACGGAGGGTGTATATCCCTCCCCGTGCCGTTGCATCACCTCGACCAGCAGAGCCACCAAGGATAGTTGGCTTACCGGTGATAACACCAAATTGATTCTTACCTACAATTTTTGAATACTCATCCATCATCCAAGCCATTATTTGAGAATTCGTATAAACATCGGGTGCTGGAATGTCTTTATCTGGACCAATAAACTGATATATTGCTCGAATATACGCACGACTCAAGCGTTCCAACTCGGCTTGAGACATTTCTTTAGGATTACAGATAATCCCGCCTTTTGCTCCCCCAAGGGGTAAATCTAGTAAGGCACATTTCCATGTCATTAAAGCTGCTAGTGCCCTGATATCATCAATTGTTTCACCTGGATAATATCTAATTCCTCCCTTCGTTGGACCCCTTGCATCATTGTATTGAACTCTAAATCCTTGAAATACTTTGGTAGTGCCGTCATCCATACGGACTGGCAATGATACGTGAAGTTCCCGCATCGGAGTTTTAAGAATTGTAGTTATATCGGGGTCTAAATTAAGAATCTTGGCACATCTATCTAGCTGTTTTTGTACAACTTCAAATAGGTTAGGTTTTGCCATTTTTTACCTCTTTATTGAAGGTTTTTAGAAATTTCATAATTTGTAATGTTAAATGAAATATTTT
>CAZFVX010000005.1:0-2620 GCA_964522675.1 uncultured archaeon | reverse complement strand
TAATCACGCCAAAATAAGATTACAAAATAAGAAAAAACGGCAGCATTGATTCTTTCTGATTCATATTTAAAGAGAAACGAGAAAAATATAACTTCGTATCCCCTTTTTATATTAAAACTATGCAAATAAAACATAAAAAACTAAGACTTATATGGGAAGTGTTTATAGCATTTATAAATTGGGTTTTATTTTTATTTAAAATTGTTTATAAGATTATAAGGTGATTTTTTGATAATTGCGGGAATCGACGAAGCCGGGAGAGGAGCAGTAATGGGACCTTTGGTACTGGCGGGTATATCGATTGAGGAAAAGGATGAAAAAAAACTTAAAAGAATTGGAGCAAAAGACTCGAAGTTATTAACTCCCAAAAAAAGAGAAAGTTTGGTAGAAAAAATTGAAAAAATAGCTAAGGATATTTTTGTAATAAAAACCGCTGCTTGTAAGATAGATAATTATAGAAAACAAGGAATTAATTTAAATAAATTTGAAGCAATAAAAATTGCAGATATTGTAAATTATTTAAAACCCGATAAGGTTTATATTGATTCTCCTGATGTAAATTTAATAAAGTTTAAGGCGTTTTTAACCAAAATGATTAAAAATAAAACAGAAATTATTTTAGAACATAAGGCAGATAATAAATATTATGTAGTTGGTGCCGCTTCTATTATTGCAAAAGTTAACAGGGATAAGGCAATAGAAAAAATTAAAGAAAAATATGGGGAAATAGGCTCCGGTTATTCATCGGACCCAAGAACAATAGAATGGATGAAAAAATGGTTAGAAAAAAATAAAGAATTTCCAAGTTTTGTGAGAAAAAGTTGGGTTACTACAAATGGAATTTTAAATGAAAAAAAGCAAAAAAGTATAATTCATTTTATTCAAAAAATTTTAAAACCTAAATCTTAATCTTTATTTTCTTTTGAATATTTTCCAAAATAAATTCTTCTAATTTATTTTTTTCTTCAGAAACTTCATTTTCTAAATCCCTTTTTTTCTCAATTTTATTTTTTAATTCATTTTCTAATCTTCCCTTTTCTTTTTCAAATTCATTTAATTCGTTCTCTAAATATTCCTTTCTCTTAAAAATTTGTGAATATTTTTCTTTTTGTGCTTCTAATTCTTTTATTCTTTTAATTTTTTGCTCATATTCTTTCTTTTTTTCAGAGAAAACCCCCTCATCGATTTTTTTAATTAAATTAAATAATTTTTCCCTTTCTTTTTCCTTTAAATTAAGTGTTTTATCTGTTAATTCTTTAATTTTTGTTAAAATAATTTTTAATTCGCTTTCTTCCAACCACTCCAAGTTTAGAAATTTTTTTAATATTAATTTTTCTTCTTTAGATAAAGGATAACCTTTGTTAACGATGTAATTAAACTTTTTAATTACCTTTTCTATAGAAGAAATTTCATTTAAAACTTGATTTTTAATTTCTTCTGTTTCCCTTTTTATTTTCTCTAAAATTTTATTTAATTTTTCAAATTCTTTAATTTCTTCTCTTTTTAAAATATTTTCTAGTTCTTGCTTTTTAATAAAAATCTCTTTTTTTATGGTTTCTAAAGAAGTTTTAATCTCCTTTTCTTCAGAATTTATTTTTTCAATCTCATTTAAATTAGAAATTATTTTTTCTTGCTTATAATTTATTTTTTCAATTATTTCAATTGGTTTTCCTTCATTTTTGATCCAGGTTTGAAAATAACTTAAATTTTCTTTAATTCTTTTAATATCCCCAATAACTTTCCCCGCTTCGTTTTTAAAATAAGTGGATAATAAATATGCTTGTTTTGGCGTTGTGTCTTCTAAATTCTTTAAAATCTCACTTAAATTAAAAGAAAACTCCTTAAAATTAGAATAATTTTTAAAATCAATTTCTTGTAAATTGTTTATTTGGTTTAAAATTTTTTTAACAAACAAGTCTCTCGTCATTCTTGCCGCCACAAAACCAGGACCTTCATCCTCAATTTCTGCTTTTTTAAGTAATAATGTAGAATTTTTAAGTTGAGAAAATAATTGAAAAAAATCATTTTTAATTTCTTTGGCTCTATCTTGCAATTTTCTTAATTCTTCACCTAAAACTTCATTGCTCCAATTAACAATTTCATTTATGGGGATTTCCTCTTCTAATTTCTCTTCTGGTTTTGTTAATTTTTTAAAAAAATTAAACATAAGAATTCTTTAAAATTTAAGTTTTTAATCTTTTCTTATTACTTTATACCACATTCCAAACAAAATAATCCATGTAATTACATACCCTAAGAAGGCATAAAGGGAATTCCACCATTTATTATAAACCATTATACCATTAAGTATCAATAAATATTCTCCCAATGCCCCAAAAAAACCAAAAATTAAAACTTCAAAAAGCATGTAAACTTCATCAAACTTTAATGGTAAATGCATGCCCCAAGCATATCCACCAACAAATGTAAGAATCATGATTTCAATGGGAACTGCCATTACAGGAAAAACGCTTTTGGGGCTTGTCCATAGACCAAAAAATGCCCCTAAATTTTCTACAACAAAATCAAAGACCATTAGAAATAAACCCAACTGAATTGAATATTTTATCATTGATCTTTTCTTTTTCTTTAAAGTTTCATAGATAAACCAAAGAAAAGC
>CAZFVX010000004.1:25110-28110 GCA_964522675.1 uncultured archaeon | reverse complement strand
GCTTCTGTTCCCGTTACAATAGAACCAAAGTAAAGTTTAATAAATGTGAAAAAGAAAATAATATTATGAAAAAATTTTTAATACTTGCTTTGGTTTTACTAATAATTTTTATCTCTGGTTGTGTAGGTGGCGGTGGTGAAGAAAGACCAGTAGGCGCAGCAGGTGGACCCGGTGTTTCTATAGATTTATTTAAATCGGAAACAACAAACATAATTTCTGGAGAGCCTGTACAATTTGTATTACAAGTTACTAATAACGGTGCATATAAAGCAGAAGATGTGGAAGCAGAATTAATGGGAATAGATGTTGGTGGTGATTGGAAATTAGAACAAGGAGAAAATCCTTGTGTAATAGGTAATTTAGAACCACCTCTTGGGAATGTAAAAGGTGATACTTATAGCTGTTATTGGACATTAAAAGCACCTGATACAAGAGTATCTACAATACAAAACCCAAAGGTTAGTGTTTCTTATAAATATCACACAAGAGCAGAAAACATAATTACAATTATAACAATGAATAGATATAGAGAATTAGGATATGATACATCTTCTATACCAACACATGCAACTACTTGGTCTTCGGGTCCTCTATCGGTTCAAATAACTTCAAATCAACCAGTAATTGCTAGAGGGGATGTTGGTGATGAAGTTGAATTTCAAATAAATATAAAGATTAATAATGATGGTGGAGGAAGAGTTTATGCGCCTTATGATTTAAGTTATGATGGATTTAAAAAAGTAAATATCAGCATCACAACACCTGGAATAACTTTAGTTAATTGCGACCCTTCATTTCAAGGTTCCTTAGTTGATAATAAATATTATGAAATTACATGTAGAGCAAACACAACCATAAATTCAGATCAATTTGAAAAAAGAATAACAGTTGATGTGGATTATTCTTATGTAATTGAATCTTCTACACAAATAACAGTTTCACCTCTGATCTAATGAATCCATTAGAATTCGTTTATGGGTGTATAGCAATAATCTCAAGTATTTTAATAGCGTATTTTACATACTCTATTTATAAATTCACAAAAGGAGGGTCTTTGGGTTGGAAGTATTTTGCTATAGGCGGTATTTGTTTGGGAATTTGGGCATCGGGATTTATTTTGTTCGACTCTTTTTTTAAAATTCTTGAATTAAAACTTTTAACTTCAAGTATAGCAATACCTTTAATTGCAATTTTTTATCCATTAGCTCCAATAAAATTAATTAAAGATTTTGGAATTAAAAAACCAAAATGGTTGAGTGAAAAAAATTTATTATTTTTATTTTCAATTTTATTTTTTCCGCTTTTAATTTATAATTTAGTTTTACCATCAGAATTAAAAGTTCCTTATTTTTGGGTATTAGCAGAGATCGCTGAGGATGGGGTTTTTACAATGGTATTTACCTTTATTTTTGCAATTGTTGGTTGTTATTATCTTTGGAAACAAACAAAGCTTAAACCTTGGAAATACTTGGGAATTGCTGCTTTCTTTGTTTGCATAGGTCAGTTTTTTTCAGAATTGGCAACTGGTTGTTGTTTAACTAATACGAATTTAAATTTACCCGAGTTTTCTCAAGAATTATGTAAATCCTTAAGTACAACAGGGGCAAGTACATTAAGTTTATGCTTTCCACAAATTTTACCAATAACTTTATTGTATCCAATTTTTGTTATAACGGCATTGGTAATAACCTGTATTTTTGTTTATAAAATTTACAAATCTATGAAATAAAACTTCTTAAAGTTTTTTGAGGGCTTTTTTCTAAATCTCCTTTACCGTTTAAAACAAGTTTTCCATAAACTCCATCATAACCGGGAATTATTTTAACTTCACCTTCTCTAATCTTTATTATTAATTCGGCAATTTCTTTTTTTGTAATTTCCAATAACTTTTCTTTTGGCGTGCTTAACAGAATTTCAAATTCGGGGCCAATATTAATTAATTTATTATATTCTTCCCAAACTTTTCTTGAATATAAATCATTTGTATTTAACACATGAGAAATAATTTCTGATAATGGGATTAACGATTTAAATGGTATTGCTTTTTTAGGAACAAACCCTTCCTCTCTATCAGCTAATTCTTCTACCCTATGTAAAACACCTATCGTTAATTTTCTTCTACAAACGGGACATATATTATTTAATTTTAATGCTTCTTTGGGCGATAATCTAACACCACATTTTCTATGCCCATCAAAATGGTATTTTCCATAAGAGGGATCAACCTCTATGGTAAATAAAAACTTTTTTGAATTTTTTTCTTTCATGGCTTTTATTATTTCGTTATAATCTAAATCACAATCAAAAACGTTTGCCTCTCTTCCTATTCTCCATGGGTAATAAGAATGAGAATCTGAATTTGAAACTAAAATGTATTTATCTAATTGTGAAAGTCTCCAATTCATTTCAGGGTCCGATGATAAACCAGTTTCTAATGCAAATATGTGTTTTTCTTGGTCCTGAAAGCATTCTTTTACAGAATTAAAACCAGAGTTTGAACCAAATAAAGAAAACCATGGAGTCCAAATATGACAAGGAATAATTTCATTTTTATTATCAATTTCTTTAATTTTTTCAACTAATTCTGGACAAGGAATATCAATCGTTAATCTTCCATCAGAACCTAAATCATAACCCCTTTTTAAGAAAAAATCGTTTATTTGCTCAACTATTTCAAAACTAGGTGATAAAATTAAATTGTGTATTTTTCTTGTTTTCCCTTCTTGTTCATAAACACTTGATACTTCTGATGTTAAAATAAAGTAAGTGCCATCGTACTCATAAATTCCATTTCCCAAAGGATTTAAACTTTCTTTTAATTCCTTAAACCATACAGGGTGTGTAAAATCCCCACAACCTAAAAGATTTAATCCCTTTATTTTTGCATATTTTGATAAATTTTTTAAATTAATTTCTTTACTTGTAGCTCTTGAAAACCTTGAATGTATATGTAAATCCGCAAAAATTTTCATAAAAATAAATGATTTAAAAATTAATTAA
>CAZFVX010000004.1:22851-25010 GCA_964522675.1 uncultured archaeon | reverse complement strand
TATTTAATTTTTATAAAAACAAGAATAAAAATTAATATTCAAATTTTGATTTCAATTTTTCAGCAAGGGTTTTTATTTCTTCTAATTCAGTTATTATTTCTTGATCTTTAAACTCATTTTCTAACACATCAATAAAATTTTTCATTTTTTCATAATATTTTCTAGCTATATCAAATTTATCAATTGTTTTTATTCGGTTTTCCGTGATATGATTTATTTTTTCAAAATAAAACCTAATTGGATAAAAAATACATTCCGTATAAATCTCATTTAATTCTTTTAAAAACTCATTAACTTCGATACTATATTCTTCTTCAATTTTCTTTAAAATATCTATTGTGTTTAAGTAATATTGTTTAGCTTCTTCTAAAAATTTATTACTTTCAATATTATCTATATTTTCTTTTAGTTGGTTTAACGAATTAAGATTTTTTTCTATAATTGCTTTATAAAACTCAAAATTTAGGTTGGACATTATTTAATTAAAAATCAAAAAATTATTTAAACTTCATTATTCTCCAAATTATAAATGTTGCTATTACAGTAAAAATAGCAGAAGTTGATTGAAAGAAATTTCCAATTTTAGTTATTTGAAAAACAAAAGGATTGCAAGAAACGGGTAAGAACTTAGTTAAGGTGTAAACACTTTCTACACAAAACTGTTCTTGTGAATATAATTTTTCTCCACAACAGTTTATGGAATAACTCATAAATGTTATCCCCATTCCAAGGAAAAGTAAATAAATAAACCAAAGCTTCCAAGGAAGTATTCTCGTGGATCTCATGACATAATAAAACCCCATTGATGCTAAAAGAAAACTTATACCCAAAACAAATGTAACAACCCAATAAAACATTGAAAAAACAGTAGAATAACCACCGAAAAATAAATTATAAGAAGAAAGAGAAATGAAAATTAAACATAAAATTAATAACATATTTCTATTATTATACCATTTTGGTGCTTTTGTGTTAAACGATTTAGAAAATTCAACACCGGAAGGAAGAACAAAGAATGCGATTAAAAAAATTGCTAATCCGCCAAATAAATCTCTTAAATAAACTATATGAAAAACATCTAAAAACAAAACCTCGGCAAACGCCCAAAGAAATCCAAAAATATTTCCCAACGCAAAATAAAGCCAAGCTTTAGAGCCACCTTTAGTCATCTTATAAATGTCATAAGTTAAATAAGCAACCATTAAAGTATAAAAAAGAACGGTAAACCTAAAAACTAAATTCAAATCAATCATAATATTATTTGGTTAAAGATGATTTTTATATTTTAAGAGTTAAGAATTATAAAATGGGTTTAAAAGAATATTTTAATAAAAATAAAAAGTTAATAATAATTTTAATTTTATGTAACTTAATTTGGCTCTATATAACTTCTTCTAATATTTTTAATTTTCATACAGATTTATATAGAAATGAAATATAGGTGAACTTTTTTGGAAAGAAGGATTTCACTTATATGATTTAAATGATAGTTATTTAAACGAGCATTATGATATACCCGAAGGTCATTTAATTAAATATATAAATGTTACATATGAATATCCTCCACTCACACTTTTATTCTTTGCAGGTTTAACTGGTATATTTCCAGGAATTTGCGGATTACAACATATGTTCTTAAGTTTTGTTTTACTTTTATTTTTTGATTTACAGATTTTATTGGCTTAGGGATTGGGTAAAGAATATTGGAAATATAATTGGTTTAAAGGTACTTTTATTATTTTTTTCATAGCATCTCTTATAATAGCTCCTTATAAAGAAGATGTTGTAATGATTTCTCTTGCTTTACTTTCATTCAAGTTTTTAAAAGAAAAGAAATATAAATTAGCATATTTATTTTTAGGAATTTCTACACAAATAAAGATATTTCCAATTTTATTTCTTCCTTTTTTCCTTAAAAGAAACAAGAAAAATATTGTTTATTTTTTAATAACTTTTTTAATCCCATTAATAGCATTTTTTTATTCCCAAAATGTTTTAACAAGTTTTTTAATGCATATAGTTGATAGTAAAGATTATACGTCAATTATTAATAACCCTCTCCATTTTTCATTTCTTTTTAAAGAAATATTAAATATTCCGTTATTTTCTTTATTTTTTGTAATATTTTTTAGAAATTTATTTAGAGATTGGAAAATAAA
>CAZFVX010000004.1:9364-22751 GCA_964522675.1 uncultured archaeon | reverse complement strand
TTCTTAAATTTATTAAAAAAATAAGATTTTGATGGGCTCGCTGGGATTCTGAACCACTGTGGTTTCGGTTTTTGAACCCAGGACCTCCCGCTTTTACGCTTAAACTAGAGCTTCACTAAGCTTAAGCTTAGCCGCCTTATAAGACGGGCGCTCTAGGCCAAGCTGAGCTACGAGCCCAAATATTTTAATTATTTTTTAAATAAATATTTAAATTATAAATATGTACCCTCAGGAAACTAGAGAAAAAATAATTAAGAGAATTTTATTTAGTTTAAAAAAACATGGTTTTTCGGTTTCCCAATATAATAGTTTTTTTGATTTAATTGCAAAAAAAGATTTCTTACTTTTAATAAAAATACTTCTTAATATCGATTCTTTTAACTATCTCCAGGCGGAATGTTTAAAAATTTTATCTTCCTTTATTTCGGCAAAACCGTTTTTAATTGGATTAAGAACAAGAAAGCGAAAAATGGAAGATTTTGTTGTTTATGATAGGTTTGAAATACCTGCCATGACTCCAAAGGGATTTGAAAACTTGTTTGAAGGCGTTTACCCGTTTGTTTATGCAAAAAGAGGCGGGTATTTTGTTGAACTGGATTTTGAAAGCATAAAAGAAAAGAAACAAGAGCTTAATTTATCTTTAAATCAATTGGCAAAAGAAATAGGAGTCTCAAGAAAAACAATTGAAAAATGCGAGTCGGGCGGAAAATTTTTATTAGAAAAAGCATTAATTTTAGAGGAAGTTTTAAATACATGTGTTGTTAAGCCAATAACCTTAGACAAGGAATATAAAATAAGGCATTTAGAACCTAAAAACGAATTTGAAAAAGAAATTTCGGATGAATTAGAAAGAATAGGGTTTGAATATTCTTTTTTAAATTCCACTCAATTTAACCTCTTAATAAAAAAATCTAATGTTTTAATTTCAAAAGCATCAGAAAATAAAAAGAATTTAATAAACTCAACTTCATTTATAAAAAGCGTTTCGGAATCTCTTGGATTAAATCCCGTTTTAATAACAGAAAAATCAAGAAAAAATTCAATTTTTGGAATACCGATAATTGAAAGAAAAGAACTAAAGGAAATAGAAGATAATAAAGATTTCATTTATTTAATTGAAAAGAAGTCAGCTAGTTAATAGTTTATTCTTTATCGCTTCAGATAAAACTAAATCACGTCTATCTATCGGTAAATCCTTTCTTCCCAGTTCTTTATAAACTTGAAGATAATAATCGAAATTTATAATATTTACAATTGAATTTTTAATACCAAGTTTTTCGGCTAATTTTTCTATTTCACCTTTAAATCTAGTATCAGGAAAATAAACCCACCCATTTATAATTTGAAGAAAACTATTATCCCTTTTAAAAGAATATCTGTTTGGAAAATCGTGGGCAAGTGAAATTATTGATATATCTTCATCACTTTTTTCATAATTATAACCCAAAGAAGTTAAAAAAGGGACCAGTTCTTCATTTATATATCTCTTAACCAATTCCTTTTTCTTTTTTATTAATTCTGAAAATCTTTTATCACTATCCTTTGCTACTTCCTTAGAATAGTTTATGCAATCTGAAATAAAACTATTTAACAATAAATAAACCTCTTCATGTTCTTTTTCTAATGTAGGTTTTAAATCACTCCATATCCTGAAAATATATTCAATAGGATCTTTATCCTTGGGATTAAACCATGTATTACTTTTTAAATAATCAAGAATTTTATTTGCATACTTTAATCCATTCCTGTAAACCTCTTCAAAATTTTGTTCATCGGGAAAAGAAGAAATTTCACCTAACCAAACTATAAAAGCCGTAGAGTATTGACCAATATTTGATAAAAAATGCTCATACCATGATGGTTCAATCTTTTCAAGTTCTAGTTTAACCCTTTCAAGCTCTTTTATTATTTTTGACATATTAAATAATTTCGGAGAAAACTTTTAATGGATGTATTTCTTCACCTTTATAAAAATATTCTAAAAATAATAAATATTTATTAAATTCGGAAATTTTTATTGATCCGAATCCTTTTGAAATAATTTTATCTAAAAACCCATAACCAAATTCTTCATTGTTTTTTATTGCTTTCTCTTTTTCTTCGTTGTTTAATTCAATTGGCCAAAAAGTAACACTACCATTATTATTTATTTGAAAGGTTTGTTTATATTTTCCTTTAACACCTTTTTTAAAAAATTCATATGCTTTATTTTTTTGGTTATAACTATATCTATAACCTCTTCTTTCTAAATTAGGCGATGTTCTTTTTACATATAAGTCAATTAAAGATAATTGATGTTCTTTTTGTCTATCATAATAATTTTTAATGCCCAATAATACTTTTTCGTATTCACTTATTTTAGAATTAAACCAATTATCAATTAATAAATATACAAATAAATCTTTTTCATCTTTCTTGTTCCTATAATAAAAACTTAATTTCCTCCAATTTTCAAGAACCTCTTTTATAAGTTTAATATCATACCCAGTTGTTTCTTTTACGCTAAAAATGATTTCTTTAACTAAACCCTTTCCGTTAAACTCGAAGTTTTTCTTTAAAAATTTAATAAATTCCCTACTATTTTCAATAATTTCGGATTTAAATAAATCGATGGGACTAACTAAATAAAACTCCATAAACAAATCATTTAATTCTTTTTCTATTTTTTCGATCTTTTCTAGCAAATTCATGTTTTTAGTAAATTTAAGAAAATTTTTAAAGATTTATGACCGAAAAATATTTATATTATTCTAAGAACATTATTTTATGGAAATTTTATTTTAAAATAAAGGGGTGATAAATTGAACGGATTAAATAGACAAATGGCAACACAACCAATTTTAATTTTACCCGAAGGAACTTTAAGAACAAGAGGAAAAGATGCACAAAAAACAAACATAGAAGCAGCAAAAGTTGTCGCAGATGCCGTTAGAACAACTTTAGGTCCTAAGGGAATGGATAAAATGCTTGTAGATTCTCTGGGAGATGTGGTGATTACAAATGATGGTGCGACAATATTAAATGAAATGGAAATAGAACATCCAGCGGCAAAAATGATGGTTGAAGTTGCAAAAACACAAGACGAGAGTGTTGGCGATGGAACAACAACGGCAGTGGTTATCGCTGGTGAATTATTAAAAAGAGCCGGCGAGTTACTTGACCAAGACATACATCCAACTGTTATTACAAAAGGATTTAGGATCGCAAAAGAAAAGGCATTGGAAGTTTTAGAAGAAAATGCAATAAAAGTTGATATAGATGACAAAAAAGTTTTACAGCAAATTGCAATTACGGCAATGACGGGAAAATCAGCAGAAAAGGCTTCTGAAATGCTTGCAGAATTGGCAGTCAATGCAATTTCAAAGATAGCAGAAAAGAAGGATGGTAAAATAGAAATTGACACAGAAGACATAAAAATTGAGAAAAAAACTGGCGGTTCGATGGAGGACTCTCAGTTAATTGATGGGATTGTAATTGACAAAGAAGTTGTGCATTCAAACATGCCAAAAACAGTAGAAAATGCAAAAATAGCTTTGTTAGACACCGCTTTGGAAATAAAAAGCTTGGAAACAGATGCAAAAATAAGCATTAACACACCAGACCAGTTAGAGGCGTTCCTTAAGGAAGAAGAAAAAATACTAAAAGAGATGTCAGAAAAAATTATAAAATCGGGGGCAAATGTTATTTTCTGCCAAAAGGGAATAGATGATGTGGCACAGCATTATTTGGCAAAAGCGGGAATTTTAGCAGCAAGAAGAGTTAAAAAATCTGACATGGAAAAATTAGCAAAAGCAACGGGTGCAAATATAGTTACAAACTTAGATGATTTAACAGAGAACGACTTGGGTTTTGCTGGAATAGTTTATGAAAAGAAAGTCGCGGGAGAAGATATGATATTTGTAGAGAAATGCAAAGAGCCAAAAGCAGTTACAATATTATTAAGAGGTGGAACGGAACATGTTGTGGATGAAGTAGAAAGGGCAATGGAAGATGCAGTAAAAGGTCTTGCGGCTGCCTTAGAATTAGGTAAGGTTGTTCCCGGTGGAGGAGCATATGAAATAGAAGTTGCAAAAGAAATAAGAAAATTCGCAGAAGGATTTAAGGGAAGGGAGCAATTAGCAATAAACGCATTTGCAGATGCCATGGAAGTTATACCAAAAAGCTTAGCGGAAAATGCGGGTTTAGATTCGATTGATATATTAACATCTTTAAGAGCAGAACACGATAAGGGAGGAAAATTATTTGGAGTCAATGTGTTTACAGGAAAAATAGAAGAAATGGAAAAAAACGGCGTAATTGAACCATTAAAAACAAAAATTCAAGCAATAAAATCGGCATCAGAAGCAGCAGAAATGATACTGAGAATCGATGATTTGATATCCGCAGGGGCAAGAGAAAAAGGACCATCAACACCTCCAAGCGGAGGAGGAATGCCAGAATACTAACCATTTTTATTTTTTTAATTTTTAAAATAAACAAAAATTTATAGAAGAAAAATCTAATTCTTATTAATGAGAAAAAAATTTGAGATATACAAAATTGTAGAATATTGTTCAATTGGGATTATAATTATATTAGCTGTAGCTGCTTATATCTTATTAGCAATAATGGTTATGTCTCAAACACAATCAACGCAAATTTTATCAATAATAGCAATAATTTTAGTTATAATTGCAATGATTAATTTGGAAATAGCAACATTAATTGCAAGATATATGGGAGAAAATAAATGAAAAAAGGTATAACGCCTTTAGTTGCTATAATTATTCTTATTTTAATTACGGTTGTTTTAGTTATATCGGCGTGGACTTATGTAAATCAAAAAATGATAGAAGTCGTGGATTCTTATTGCATAAATGACAAAGTAACTATAATTATTCAAAACGCTGGAATTTCAAAAATAATTTTATCCACGAAATTAAATTACGGAAATCCCATACAATTAGGTGAAATTTTGGTTTCAAAAGAAGGCCAAAACATAACGGGTTTATTTGATAAAGAATTCATAAATCCGGGAGAGGTTGCTATATTTAACGATTTAAGTTGCGAAGGTGTTTGTAATTATAGGTTAATCCCAACTTCGGGATTATCCAAAACTTGTACCGTTTATTGTAAAAAATAAATATCTAATTTCTATAAAGTATATTGAGTTTAATAATTATTTGGTAGGTTAAATGAAAGAAATAGTAGAAAAAATTAAAGTTCCAAAGAATAAGGAAATTATAGGTGTTGTTATAGAACCATTAGGGGCAAGCAGGTTTAAGGTTTCATGTCAAGATGGTCATGAAAGAATATGTAGAATCCCGGGAAGGTTAAAAAGGAGGTTTTGGGTAAAAAATGAAGATTTGGTTTTAGTTGAACCGTGGGAGACAGACGAAAAGGAAAAGGGAGATATAATTTGGAAATACACAAAAACCCAAGTTAATTGGTTAAAAAGAAAGGGGTATTTAAAAAATATTTAAAGTTTTAAAACAAATATAATATATTATTTTTGAATGCTGTAAAGCTTAAAAAATAAATAATTCCTAATTATATGATGGAAATATTAAAAATTCCAGAAGAGAGAAAAGCGGTCTTAATAGGCAAGGACGGGTCGGTGAAAAAGGAAATAGAAGAAAAAACAAAAACAAAAATAAGCATAGGGGAAACTATTAAAATAAAGGGTGATACTTTAAATCTCCTTAAAGCTAAAAATATAATTAAGGCAATTGGTAGGGGATTTTCCCCAGAAAAAGCATTGGAGTTGTTAAAAGATGATTATGAGTTATATATAATTAGTTTGGTTCAAGAAACACCAAAAAGCATTAAAAGAATATTGGCAAGGGTAATAGGAAGGAAAGGGAGTACAAAAAAGAAAATTGAGGATTATACGGAAACACACATATCAGTTTATGGAAAAACAATATCTATAATAGGTAAATGGGATAATGTTGATAAGGCGAGAAGAGCAATTGAAATGATTTTAGAAGGGAAACCGCATGGTTATGTGTATAAAAGTTTAATAAGCATGACAAAGGGTGAGTAAAATGAGAATAGCAGAAGAAATGGCAAAAGAACAAAAAGAAATTAGTATTTCAGAGTTTTTTGAAAAAAACAGGCACTTATTGGGGTTTGATAATAAAGTTAAAGCTTTACTTACAATTGTAAAGGAAGGTGTTGATAACGCATTAGATGCATGCGAAGAAGCTAAAATACTTCCTAAAATATTTATAAAGGTTGAAGAACTAGAAAAAGAAAAATTTAAAATAATAATTAAAGATAATGGTCCTGGGATTGTTAAAAAACAAATTCCCAACATTTTTGGTAAACTATTATATGGTTCTAAATTTCACAAATTAAGACAAAGTAGGGGACAACAAGGATTGGGAATTTCTGCCGCGGTTTTATATTCTCAATTAACTACGGGAGAACCAATTGAAATTTTTTCCTCTCTTGGTAATGGGGAAACTTATAAATACTTAATTAAAATAGATGTGAAAAAGAATGAACCAGTAATTTTAAGTACCGATGCATTTAACGGTGAAAACTGGCACGGCGTTCAAGTTAAATTTATTGCAGAAGGAATTTATAGAGAACAAAAACAATCAATCCTCGAATATTTAAGAAGGGTTGCGATAGCAAATCCTTACGCTGAAATTATTTTTGATTCGCCCAATGGTAGAATAGAATTTAAAAGGGGGATAGAAGAATTACCGCCTTTGCCAAAGGAAATAAAACCGCATTTACATGGCGTTGAATTGGGTATTTTTTCAAGAATGCTAAGAACAACAAAAGCAAGAACACTATTATCATTTTTAACAACAGAATTTACAAGAATAGGAAAAACAACGGCAATTCAAATAATTAAAAAGGCTGGAATTACTTGTATAAACAAACAAACAGGCAAAGAGGAACCCGATATTAGAAGGAGCCCGAGAAAAATTACAGAGGAAGAAGTAAAAAAACTAATATCTGCTGTAAAAGAAGTGAAATTATTAAGCCCGCCAACAGATTGTTTATCTCCTTTGGGAAAAGAATTAATAGAAAATGGATTAAAAAAAGAATTAAATCCCGAGTTTGTTGCCGCCATTTCAAGACAACCGGCGGTTTACAGGGGATTTCCTTTCCAAGTTGAAGTTGGAATTGCTTATGGTGGTTCAATTCAAGAACCAGAATTAATGAGATTTGCAAACAGAGTTCCTTTATTATACCAACAAGGTGATTGCGCAATAACAAAAGCTGTTAGTAAGGTTGATTGGAAAAGATATGGTTTACAAGGAGATAAGTTCCCAGAAGGACCTGTAGTTATATTTGTTCATTTATGCTCTGTTTGGGTCCCATTTACTTCAGAATCAAAAGAGGCGATTGCAAATTATCCTATAATTATAAAAGAAATAAAACTTGCTTTACAGGACTGTGCAAGAAAATTAGGTTTACATTTATCGGGAAAAAGAAGAGCAGAAAGACTTCAACAAAAAATTGAAACTTTTAAAAAATATGCTTCTGAAATTGCAGTTGCACTTGAAGAATTAACGGGAAAAGATAAAAATTTAATTGAGGAAAAGCTTACAAAACTTATAAATTCTAAAATAAATCTCATTAAGATGCAAGAACAAGAAATGGAAGAAAGTGAAGCGGAGGAAAAAATAAAGGAAAATGGTGAAGAAAATGGAAACGAAGAAAAAATTAATTGAATTGGGAGAGAGCGTTGTTGAGGATATAGAAAAACAAAAAAACCCAAGTATAAAACTGCCAATAAGAACACTATCAAACATATACTTTGATGAAAAATCTAAATTAATAAGATTAGGAAGCAAAACAAGCAGGAGACAGTATCTTAATATTGCACACACGAGGAAGTTCATGCAAACTCTTTTGGTTGCCGCCGAATGTAAAAAAATTATAGAACAAGGGGTCACAACTTCTATTAGAGATTTGTATTATGCTTTAAAACATACAATTCCGGGGACAAAAGAAAATACATTTGAAGAGCAAGACGAATCAGACCCCATAATAGAAGATTTAGAGGCAAGTTTAGATGTTTTAAGAGAGCAATTAAATTTAGAGGCATCAAGAAGAGGATATATGGTTGGAAACATAACAATAGAAGATTTTGGTGATACCATTGATTGTAGAAAACTTGGTTCTGGTGGGTGGGGTGTCCCTTCTAGAATAGAAAATGATGTTATTAAATTTAAAGAATGTGAAGCAGATTTTGTTTTATTTATAGAAAAAGATGCTGTCTTTTCAAGATTAAATCAAGATAAGTTTTGGGAGAAATTTAACTGCATTCTTATTACGGGACAAGGAATGGCCCCGAGAGGTGTAAGAAGATTAATAAACAGGTTACATAAAGAATTAAAATTACCTATATATGTTTTAACAGATGCCGATGTTTGGGGATATTATATTTATTCGGTTATAAAACAAGGTTCTATTAATTTAAGTTTCTTATCGGATAGATTGGGAACCCCAGAAGCAAAGTTTATAGGTTTAACAACACGAGATGTAAATAAGTTTAATATTGCAAAAAATGTAACGATCAAATTAAATAAAAGAGACGAAAAAAGAGCAAAAGAATTATTAGGATATATTTGGTTTAAACCAAAAGAATGGCAAAATGAAATTAAACATATGCTCGAGGTTGGATATAAATTAGAATTAGAATCTTTATCTTCAAAGGGAATAAAATTCATAACACAGAAATATCTTCCAGAAAAATTAAAAAATAAAGATTTTCTTCCTTAATTTATTGTTTTAAAACCTCCTCATTGCTAATAACCGCATTTGGTTCAAAATAAATCGCTCTTAAATAATTTTTAGAAACAATTATACTATCCAATGTTTTCATTTCAATATAATTTGAATTTGCTAAACTAATTCCAGTTTCATTATCAAAGCAAGCGGACGATTTTATTGATTTAAAGGTTTTAGTTAATTCCTCCAAACTTTCATTTGATAAAGAAATGTTTCTTAAATTAAAAATTTCGATCCAATCGCTAGAACTTAATTTTGACAAGTCAAATTCATAAGAAACATTATAACACGATCTATTAATTATGTTATTAATTCCATTATATTTCACAGAAATGATACCTCTTTTTATCCAATCTTCTAATAATTTTTCGTTTCCGGGAGCTTCATTCACATTTGAAGGGGGAATTTTATTACAATTACCAGAAAAATCACAAAACCAGGCCTCTTCCGAAGTTTTATAAACTATATTTTTACTTTTTTGAGAATTAGTGATAACTTCTAATATAATTTTTGAATTATTTCCTTTTTTTGTTATATTTATTTTTCCATGAGTAAGAGAGTAAGGAATATTATTCACATAGGTTGGATTTCTAGTTTCATAAACAATTTTATAATTTTCTAAATTTTCCAATTTTTCTTTTGAACTTTGAATAATATTTTGAACTTCTTGTTGAACACAACCACTTATAAAAACTAATGAGATAAGAAAAAAAATTAATAAAAACTTTTTCATATTATTTATTTAAAATAGATATTTTAATTCTTTTCTATAAAAATATAATATGCCTCGGTAGCTCAGTAGGTAGTACAGCCTTTTAGAGGCTTCTGCCTTCTGCAAAAGGCTGTAGAGCGAAAACCGCCTGCAGAAAAGGCGGCTTATAAAGAGCGCACGGCTGTTAAAGTTTGGAGAAACCGTGAGGTCGCAGGTTCGAGTCCTGCCCGAGGCGTTCTAAATATTAACAATTTAAGGAATTATGAAAATTTTAATAACCGGTGGCTGTGGATTTATAGGTTCTCATTTAGTTGATAAATTAATTAATGAAAATAATGAAAATGAAATCACCATAATAGATAATTTTTCAATTGATTATCCTTGGAGAAACGAATGGTTTAAAAAGATTCAAAAAAAAGTAAAAGTTTTAAAATCAGACATTAATAAAATAAATTTAAACGAGATCAAAGATTTTGACATAATTTTTCATTTGGCGGCAAATTTTAGTGTTCGAAAATCCTCGGAAGACCCAAAATTTGACTTAGAAAATACTTTTTTAACTACATTTAATATTTTGGAAGCGATGAGAAAAAATGATATAAATAAAATTGTTTTCACGTCCTCTTCAACCGTTTATGGTGAACAAGAAAGACAACCGATACCAGAAACGGCAGAATTAAAACCAATAAGTAATTATGGTTCTTCAAAACTTGCTTCTGAAATATACATCCATTCTTATTATAAACTTTATGGAATTAGGGGGTTAATTTTAAGATTGGCAAACATAATTGGCTCAAGGTCAAATCATGGGGTTATACCGGATTTTGTTAAAAAATTAAAAGAAAATCCAAAAGAACTTGAAATTTTAGGAAATGGAAAGCAAAAAAAATCATACTTACATGTTTATGATTGTATAAACGCAATTTTATTAACCTCCAAAAAGTTTGATTTTGAAATTTTTAATGTTGGTTCAGAAGAATGGATTACGGTGGATGAAATTGCAAAAATCGTTTCTAAAGAAATGGGGCTAAATCCGAAATTTAAATATACTGGTGGAGAAAGAGGTTGGAAAGGGGATGTTAAAAAATTTATTTTAGATATTTCAAAATTAAAAAATATTGGATGGAAACCAAATTATAATATCAAGGAGGCAATAAAACTAACAATAAAAGGATTAATATAAATTTAAATTTTTAAATAAATTTAACAAAATAAATACACGGGATGGTAGCTCAGCCTGGGAGAGCGCACGGCTGAAGACCGTGTTGTCGCGAGTTCAAATCTCGCCCATCCCATAAATTTTTAATAAGACTCGTTTTACATTAGAAAGAAGTAAAAATTTAATTAAGAAGAATAAAATATTAAAATCTTATTTTAAAATAAGTTAAAATACTAAATTTGGGTGATATTATTCCTATTAAGGCGGAACTGCTTGAAAATAAAGTAGTTGTTTGGGAAGATTGGGAAAAATTAGTAGAAAAATTTTATGGAAAAGAAGTAGATGGTAGATTAGACTTGTCTTTTGTTGAAGCATTGTTTTTATTAGAAAAGGGAAAAATAACAGTTAAGAAAGGTAGAAAGAATTTAAAATTTAAAGATTTAATGAAATTTGGAATAAAAAAAGATCCAAGATTACATGAAAGATACATTGTTTATAGGGATTTAAGAAAAAGGGGACTTATTGTAAAAACTGGATTTAAATTCGGTTGTGATTTTAGGGTTTATAAAAAGGGCGTTAAAATAAAAAGAGGTCCAAAATCAGTGGAAGAACATACAAAATGGATTGTTTTCGCTGTTCCCGAGGATTATACCTGCTCTTTCACAGAATTATCAAGAGCGGTGAGACTTGCGCATTCAATAAGGGCGAAAATGCTTTGGGCAATAGTTGATAACGAAGATGATGTAACTTATTATAAAATTGAAAGGATGAAACCGTGATGAAATGGGAAAAGTAAAAATATCATATTTAAAAAACATGGCAAGAAAACTTATTGAGACCCACGGAGATAAATTTTCAGAGGATTTTGCAAAAAATAAAGAGGTTTTAGAACAAATATTAGATATAAAATCAAAAAAAGTTAAGAATGTTTTAGCGGGGTATATCGTGAGACAAATGAAAATAATTAAGAGGTCTGGTGTATGATCGAAAAAATATTAGAACCCCCATTAATTATAAATCTAGAAGAACCAATAACAAAAGTTGCAAGTAAAATGTTTTCTGAAAAAAAATATGAAGCTCTTGTTTTTGAAAAAAATGAATTTTTGGGAATCATTTCCGCGAGAGACTTGGTTTTAAAGAAAATAACAAACCCCGAAGAAACAAAGGCAAAATCTTTTTTAAGAAAAAATATTCCAGTAATTTCTCTAGAAAGGAGTTTAGAAGAAATAATAAATATTATGCTGACAAATGAACTAAGGTCGATACCAGTTAAAAAAGATAATGAATTTTATACTATTTCAAAAATAGATTTGTTAAAGATAATCCCTAAAACTTATTTTAAGAATAAAAAAACAAAAGATTTAATGATTTTTCCCATTTGTGTTAGTTTAAATGATAATTTAGCGACAGTAAAATCAATTTTAAGGGATTTAAATATCTCAAGAGTTGTCGTTTTAAATGAAAAAGATGAAATCCAAGGAATAATTGATATTTTAAGTTTACTTAAAACAATAATACCGAGGTACAGAGAAACATTGGGAGAAGAAGCGGGAGAAAAAAAGGATTTAGATAAAATTTTAATTAGTTCTTTTGTTGAAAGGTGTGAAAAAACAAATCCAGAAACAAGTTTACACCAAATCATTAATTTAATTACATCAAAAAAATCCCCCGTTTTAATTGAAAAAAATAATAAAGTTGCTGGAATAATCACTCCAAAAATTCTTTTAAAATTGGTTGGAAAAAAATTTGAAAAAATTTATATAAACATAAGTGGAATAAAAGACGAAGATCCATTTATCAAATCTTTTGTAGAAAAAGAAATAAAAATTTTAATTGAAAAAGTAGGAAAAATTTTACCAATAGACTCTTTAATAACCCATATAGAAAAACATACAAAGGGAGGAAAAACAAGATACGAAGTTAGTACAAGATTATATACAGAAAAAGGTAATTTCCATTCTTATGATGAAGATTTAGATTTAACAAAAGCAATAGGAAAAGTGATTGATAGGATTGAAAGAGAAGTAATTGATAAAAAAGAAAGAATTAAATTTTAATTTTAGAAAAAATAAAATAATGATATCTGTTATAATACCCGCTTATAACGAAGAAAAATTTATTGGAAGGTGTTTAAAATCTTTATTAAATCAAACTTTGCCAAGAGAAGAATATGAAATAATAGTTAGTGATAGTTCTTCTAAAGATAAAACAAAAGAGATAGCAAAAAAATATGCGGATAAAGTTGTTTCTTGTGAAAAAAGAGGAGCGGGGTTTACAAGGAACTTTGGAGCAAAATTCGCTAAAGGTAAATTCTTAGCTTTTATAGATGCTGATACAGTAGCTTCTCGGACTTGGCTGGAAGGAGTAAAAGAAAGTTTAAATAATGGAATAGCATCAACGGGTCCTATAAGGGCGTTAGAAAGGGATTCTTTTAAATTAAAATCTTTTTATTTCTTATGGTCCGGGGTTTCATCTTTTTATGTAAATTTAAAATATCCCCTTTTCCCGGGATTTAATATAGGTGTAAGAAAAAAATATTTTAAAAAAATAAACGGGTTCTCTGAAAAAAATATTATAAGCGAAGACTATGAATTTTCTTTAAAATTAAGAAAGTTTGGAAAAATAGTATTTAATTCAAAAATGAAGGTTTTTACTTCAACGAGAAGGATAAAAGAAAGGGGTATAATTAAATATATTTTACTTGGCACGGATTTTCTTTTATTTAAAAACTCTAAAAGATGGGATGAGTATAGAAGTGATTGGTAATATTAGGATTGATT
>CAZFVX010000004.1:0-9264 GCA_964522675.1 uncultured archaeon | reverse complement strand
TTTTTTAACGATTTCCAAAGTATTAAACTCATTTTTCTTTCTATCGTTTTCGAACATCTAAACTTTGGAAGTATTACAGAAGTTTGATGAATTAAAAAAATTATTGGTATTTTTAATATTTTTGCTGCAATGAGCGTTGAGAATCTTGAGTCGGAAAGAATAACATTTGGCTTAAACTTTTTAATTATTTTCATTTCTTGGTTAATTTGAAAAACAAATCTTGCAAAAATTTCATATAAAAATAAAACAGTTAAAGAAACTGATACTTTTTCCTTTTTTTCTTTCCACGTTAAATCTTTTACTTTTATCACGGGAAATCCATTTTTCCTAACAAAATCCACGGCTTTTCCATAAGTTGAAAATAAAATTTCATGTCCTTGTTTTTTTAACTCCTTTGCTATTGGGATACATCTTCCAGCATGACCTAAACCAATTCCACAAGCACTTATGTAAACTCTCATTTAATCACATATTTAAATTTTGAATAAAATATATTCATAAATTATAAAATTTTAAGTGAAAATATGAACGAAGAAATTTTAAATAAACTTCATTTACATGAAAAAAAGATTTTACTGGCTTTAAAAGAATTAGAAAAGGCAACGCCATTAGAAATTGCGAAGAAAATTCAAATCCCAGAAGCTTCCGTTCACAAAGCGGGCTTATGGGCAAAAATTAAAGGCTTAATTAGTTATGAAGAAGAAAAAGTATATGAATTTTCCTTAACTCCAGAAGGAGAAAAAATTTTAAGAGAAGGCTTACCTGAAAAAAAGTTATTAAATCTTGTTTTAAAGGGGAAAACAGAAATAAATGAATTAAAAAAAGAATTCAAGGATTTAGATCTCGTTCTTGCTTGGGCTAGGAAAAAGAATTGGATAATTATAGAAAAAAATAAATTAAAAATAACCCCACAAGGTGAAAATTCTTTAAAAACGGAAACCGAAGTAGAAAGGGCTTTAAAAGAAAAGAAGTTTGAGAAAAAAGAAATTTTAGATGAATTAAAAAGAAGAAAATGGATTAAAATAAAAGAAAAAAAAGCAAAAAAATTTTCTTTGACCCCAGAAGGTAAAAATTTATTACCTTTAATAAAATTAGAAGAAGAAATTACGCAACTAGATGAATATTTAATAAAATCGGGTGAATGGAAAGGTAAAAAATTTAGGGAGTATGATGTTAATTTACCTGTTCCAAAAACACATCCAGCAAAACCACATCCTTATGTTCAATTTTTAAATTGGGTTAGAAAAAAATTAATTGTTTTAGGTTTTAAAGAAATGAAAGGCCCTTTAGTGGAAACAGAATTTTGGAATTGTGATGTTTTATTTATGCCTCAAGATCATCCCGCTAGGGGCATTCACGATATTTTTTCCTTGAAACATCCAGAAAAAGGAGAAGTGAAGGAAAAAGATATTCTAAAAAGAGTAGCGGAAACACATAAAAATGGATGGATAACTGGAAGTAAGGGATGGGGGTATTGGGATATTAAAAAAACTTTAAATTTAGTTATGCGTTCTCAAACAACTGCAGTTTCTGCAAGAACTTTAGCTAAAGGCGTGAATCCACCGGAAGAATATTTTATAATCGATGTTAATTTTAGACCCGATGTGATTGATTATAAACATTTAATAGAATTTAGACAGGTTGAAGGAATCGTTATTGGAGAAAATTTAAACTTAAAGCACTTATTGGGTTACTTAGAAATGTTTGGAAAAGAGATAGCGGGGGCAGAAAAAATAAGATTTAGACCAGGGTTTTTCCCTTTCACAGAACCTTCTATTGAATTGGATTGCTACATGAATGGAAAGTGGATAGAGATTGGAGGCTCGGGGATATTTAGACCAGAAGTAACGAGACCTTTGGGCATTAAAGAAACCGTATTGGCATGGGGTTTAGGAATTGATAGATTAGCAATGATAAAATTAGGAATTGATGATATAAGATATTTATATTCTTCTAATATTGACTGGTTAAGGAAAATGCCTTTGGTGAGATAATGCCAGAATTCACAATTAATTTAAAAGACTTAAAGAATTTAATGGGGAAAGAAGTTTCAGATGAAAAACTAAAAGAAATCTTACCTTTAAATAAACTTGAAATAGAAGAATGGGGACCTGAAATAAAAATTGAAACAAATCCCGACAGACCCGATTTATTTTCTGCGGAAGGAATAGCAAGACAATTAAAAGGATTTTTAGGTTTTTCTAAAGGTTTACCAAAATATGAAAATTTAAAACAAAAAATAAAAGTTAACGCTGAGAATGTTAAGGTTAGACCTTATATTGTTTGTGGAATTGTTAGAGGTTTAAAATTAACGGATGATTTAATTAAATCTTTAATGCAGTTACAAGATTTATTAGATTTAACCATTGGGAGAGGTAGGAAAAAAACTTCCACAGGTATTCATGATTTATCAAAGGTTAAACCACCTTTTACTTATAAAGAAATTGAACCCGAAAAAATAAAATTCGTTCCTTTAGAAATGAATAAAGAATTAAATTTAAAAGAAATTCTTGAAAAACATCCTAAAGGAAGGGAATATGGTCACATAGTTTCTTCTGGGAAGAAATGGCCTATTTTAGTAGATTCTGAAAACAATGTTTTATCTTTCCCACCAATAATTAATGGAGAATTAACAAGAGTTACAGAAAAAACAAAAGATTTATTTATTGATGTTACCGGGTTAGATAAAAATGCAATTAATCAAGTTTTAAATATAATTGTTACTTCCTTAGCTGAAAGAGGAGGAAAAATAGAATTAGTGAAGGTTAATAATGAGCTAAAACCAGATTTAAAACCCAAAGAAATAGAAGTTGAATTAAAAGAAGCAAATGATCTTTTGGGTTTAAATTTAAATGAAAATGAGGCAAAACAGCTTTTAGAAAGAGCAAATTATGGAGTTTCTCAAATAAAAAATGGAAAAATAAAGGTTTTAATTCCCGCTTACAGGGCAGATATACTTCATCCCGTAGATATAATAGAAGATATTGCAATTTCTTATGGTTTAAATAATTTTAAACCAGAAATGCCCAAACTACCTTTTTTGGGAAGCTCAAATTACTTGGAAGATTTCTGTGAAACAATGAGAAATTTAATGATTGGTTTAGGTTTTCAAGAAGTTTTAAATTTTATTTTAACTTCTAAAGAATCTCAATTTAAATTAATGGAAGTTGAAGAAGAGGAAGTTGTAGAATTAATGAAACCCGTATCTTTAAACTATTCCATGTGTAGAAAATGGATTTTACCCGAATTGTTAGAAAATTTATCAGAAAACAAACATCATGCTTTCCCTCAAAAAATGTTTGAAATCGGAAATTGTGTAGAAGTTGATTTAAATGAGGAGACAAAAACAAGAGATATTAAAAAACTTTCTGCCGTTATCTCTCATTCAAAGGCAAATTTTTCTGAAATAACTTCAATAATTAATTCAATTGCAGATAATTTAAATTTAAAATTTAAACTTGAAAATCATAATCACCCAAGTTTTATTAAGGGGAGGTGTGGAAAAATTTTATTAAACTCAAAAGAAATTGGAATTTTTGGAGAAATACACCCTCAAGTTTTAAATAATTTTAAAATAGAAAAACCAGTTGTTGGTTTCGAATTAAACATTAATATCTTAGCCAGCCAAAAAGTTTAGTAGCAAAGGATTCTTTAACTTCTTTCCCCAACAATTTTGAAGCTATAGATTTTATATAATATGAAGATTTTGCTCTCGGGTTATAAGTAATTATTGTTTCTTTGTTTGCTATCGCCGTCCTTATTTCTGGGTCTTCTGGAATATGCCCAAGAATTGGTAAATTAAGAAAACTTTTTATATACTCTAAAGATAACTCTCCTTTTTCTTTTCTAATCCTATTCACAACTACTCCTATACACTCAGTTCCAAGTTTTTGTGTAATTTTTATTAATTTTAATGCATCCATAACAGCTGTTAGTTCTGGGTTTGTGCAAACGATCATTTCATCTGATGCTTCTATTGCCGCTAATGCTTCTCTCCCCAATCCAGCAGCACAATCAATTAAAATAAAATCCGCTCTCCCAACTAAATTATAAAATATTCCCATAAAATCATTTGGTTTTACTTTTCTTAATTTAGTTAAAGAAAAATCTGCTGGAAGAACATAAAATCCCGAGGGGTGATAATATAACGCTTCTTTTAATTCTGCATCGCCATTTAAAACATCTTGTATTGTTTTTGGATAAAACGGAATTCCCAAATGTAAAGATAAATTTGAAGTTGTTAAGTTTGAATCAACGGCAATTACACTTTGATTAAATTTTGTTAAAGCGGCAGATAAATTAGAAACCAAAGTTGTTTTACCCACTCCACCTTTTCCAGAAGCAACAGCAATAATCCTAGCCATATAACCCTTTTACAGACGCTTCTGCCGTCGCAAAAGCGTTAACGGAAAATATTTATTTTATATATTATATTTGTTTTTAAATGTTATTAAGCTTTTACGGGCCCGGGAGGATTTGAACCCCCGACCTACCGCTCACTTCTTTCAATTAGGAGGCGGCCGCTCTATCCAACTGAGCTACGGGCCCATATATATTTTCTTTTTCTAAATAATCTTTTTCTAAACAAAATTTAAATATAAAGTAAAATAACAGGAATTATTTAAAAAAATGAAAAAATTGAAAAATTCGTTTTAAAATCTCATAAACTTTTTGATTAAAACTTTTTGTAATATAACCGGTCGTAGTTAAATTTCCTTTTTTCTTTGTTTTAATTTCTTTTAATCCAATCTCTTTTATAGGTTTTTTCTCATATTCTTTTCTTTCTACAATTTCTGAATTTTTAATTAATAAAAAATAATATTTTCCCGATTCATTTGGTTTAAAAACAATTTCTTTTTTCTCGTATTCAATCTCATTTTTTGGTGTGAATATAATTATTTTACACCCTTTACAATTTGTAGTTATTTTTAAACTCCCGTTATTTTCTTTTATATCAATTTTTGGCATTTCCTTTTTCTTAACAATTTTTACATTTTTTGTAATGTCAAATTTTTTATTTCCAAATCTAATTCTAACTCTTAAACTATAATTTCCCGGTTCCGTTTCGTTTTTTATTTCGTTTTTTAATTCAATTATTTTTGAATGACCGGGCTTTATTTCCAAAACTTTTTTATTTCCCGTCCAACCTTTAGAAGAAACGCACTTTTTACCAGAATAAACATAAGAATAAACACTAAAATTTTTATAATTCCCCGTGTTTTTTATTTCAACTTTTACTATGAACTCTTTATCAATTTCAATTTCTTTCGGATATTCTAAAATTTTATATGGCTGTTCTTTTTTATATTTAGTTTCAGAGGGCTTATATTTGGTTTTATAAATTATTTTCTTTTCACACAATTCCTCATTTTTCCCCGAAACTAAAACTTTAAAATTTAAATCTTCCAACTCTTTCCATTCTTTATCCCAAAAATAAACCCTCACCTTCCCTTTATATAGTCCTTCTTTATAATCGTTTTCACAATTCCTTTTTAAAAAAATTGGTAAAGACAAATAATATTCTCCCCCTCTTTTCACATTTTCAATTTCAATTCCCGTGTTTACCTCAAAAAATTTTTTATAAATTGTATTTCCCTCTAAGTCAATTGCTATATATTTGGGGTTATAAAAATACGCTATAAATTTTAATTTTTGATAATTATAATTCCCCGAATAAAATTTAACTAATACGTTCCCAAACCCACCAAATTTTAAGGAATTGGGAAGAGAAATTAAAGAAAAATTCCATTCACCTAGATCTTTTAAACCAGAAATATTGAACTCTTTGCTTTTTGATGTATAAGTTTTCTTTTTATTAAATAAATACTCAAATTTTGCATAAATTTTGTATTTTCCACTAATTGTTTCATTTGGAATTTTCCATGTAAATTTTAAAATTTTTGTTTCATTTGGGTTTAAACTTAAAGAACTCTCATTTAAAATTAAAAAATCTTTCCATTCACTTGCTTTTCTTTTTATTTTTAAACTAAAATTTCCATTATAAACTTCATCATCATCTGGGTTTTCTAAACTGATATTTATTTTTAAAAAATCCCCCAAAGTTAAATTTGTGATCGAACTCGTTTCTAAATCCATTTTCACTTTTGCAAAAATTTTAGTTAAATTAACCTTTACGGAAGCCAAAACCCGCTTAGAATGGTTATTTTCAAATCTAATACCCGTTTTAAGCTCTTTGGAACAAATACAAGGAATTTCCGTTAGATTTATTATATAATTAAATTCTTTTGTTTCTTTTTCTGAAAAACTTAGGTTTTGATAATTTTCGGGCCAATGCTCACTTGTTATACCTTCAACCCATGCTCCAACGTCCAAATTAATTTTGCTCCCATTATTAAAAATGGTAAAGTTTATGGGAAAACTTAATTGAGAAACATTATCGGGATAACTCGTTATATTTACAGTTATATTAAAACCAGAATTTGGATTTTTTGCATAAACCAACGGGATTAAAATTATTAAAGTTAATATAAAAAATAATTTTTTCATAATTTTATTTTCAGGATTCTCTACATTCCTCACAAAGCCAAATTCCGTTTACATTTTTTAATTCTTCGGAATAACCCCCACAATTTTCACAAACTCCTTCTATTATTTCATCAGGTTTTCTAACTCCCTCCACTTTCATCTTTAATTTTTCTGATAAAACCTCAATTATCTCTGGGGAAACAACCAAAATATCTTTTTCAGAAACAATTCCCACTAATTTTTCATTTTCTACAATGGGTATTCTTTTTATATCATTTTCAACCATTATTTTTACAGCCTCTAGCATGTTTTCTTCGGGATTCATAGTTATTAACTTTTTCATTTCCAAATCCTTTACTTTCATTTCTTTTGGATTTCTCCCTCTCGCAACCAAATTCACAATATCCGAATCGGTTACAATACCTATTGGCTTTTCATCCTCAACCACAACAACAGAACCAATTTTATTATTACTCATTACTCTTGCCACATGTGAGATTGTAACATCGGGCCCACAGGTCACAACATCCCTTTTCATTATTTCCTTCACCTTAACCATAAAACCACCAAATAAATATATATGGATTTTATTTTTTATAAAGTTATTCTAAAAACTAAAATTATTTAATAATGTAATAATCCATATAATAATATTCCTCTTTGAAGTCTTAATTTGTCTTCTTTACTGTAATTTTCAGCTTCTTTTAAAAATTCAACCCATTTTTTATAACCATTTTCGTTTACTAAAAGCGGAAATGGTTTATCTCTTATTTCATCGAACTTCCCATTTATAAGTTTTTTAATAAAGTTTTTTATTCTATATTTAAAAGGAATATATTTTTCAACCCGAGATAAAAATTCTGAAGGATCTCGAGAATTTTCCAAAAAGTGTATACCATTAACTATAATATCATTATTAAATCTTATATAAAAATCTTTAATTTCATCATCGTCTAGATTATGAACAATATCTATGACATCTTTACCAAAAATTTTTTTAAATAGTTTTGCTAATTTTGATTCATAAAAATTCATGTCCCCATATGTTAAGCATAAAGAAACTACATATCTTTGTTTATACATAATTTTTACCTGTTTCAACGTTTCATTTTATACATATTTCTTTAACTATTTAACCAAAAGATTTATAAATTTTTACTATACTCAAAAAAACTTTTATATAGTTTTTGAGTTATTTAAAAATAAATGAGAAAAAAAGTTTTAAACATAATAATGGATAATTGGCCCGTGAGTGTAAGCGAAGTTGCAAGAAAATTGGATTTGATGGACCATAAATCCCATCCCAAAATAAAACAAGCGGCAATTTCAAGAGTTGCTTATCACTTTAAACAATTAGAAAAATTAGAAAAAATCAAAACTAAAAGAATAGGAAAAGCAACAATAGCGTGGCCAATTGATATAGAAAAATTAAGAATGGTTTACGAACTAATAAAGGTGGATTAATGGGTTTAGCAACGATATTTAAAAAATTATTAATAGGAAGGGCAATTTCAACAAAAAAAGGAAGAATTGTTTTATTTGAAAAAATGGATTATGTTATGTACCCGGCAGTGGGGTTAGCAATTACATTACAGGAAATTGCAGAAAAAAATGGTGAAGATTTTCTTTTTGATATTTCGTATAAGGCTTCATTAAAGGCTGGAGAAGAAATGATAAAATTAATGGGATTAAAACCAAGAACTGGGTATGTCTTACTTAAAACACTTTCGGAATTTTTAGAATTTACAGGATATGGTAAATTAGAATTTATAACTTCAAAAATAGAAAAAGATCATCATCATTTAATAATTCATATAAAAGATAATCCCACGGTTGAATATGCAAAACAAATATATGGTTCAAAATCAATGGTATGCGGATTTTTTAGGGGAATGTATTCGGCTTATGGTAATCTTATATTTGGTATAAAAATGAAATTTAAAGAAAATAAATGTTTTTGTAAAGGTGCACCATATTGTGAGTTCGAGTCAAAGGGATAAATATGTTTGAATCAACCCACACCGAATTTGAATCGGAGTTGTATAAAAATAAAATTGATTTGATTAAAACAGAATATGGTAATATAGAAGTTATTAATCCAAAATTCCATGAAAAAAAAGTTGAAGAAGTGCGGGAATATGTGAAAAGAAAAATGAAAGAAAGGGGATATCATAATTTTAATGATGAGATAGATAGATTATTCGAAAATCCAAATTTATATCCCGGGACTAGAGTATTTGTTTTAAGAGAAAAGAATAAGATTATGGCTACAGCTAGATGGATAGAAAAAACAGAACATAATAAATTACCATGTGAAATGGGTGTAACTGAAGATGGAAAAAATTATAAAATAGAATGCGATGGTGGTTTGGTTGGGGAACTCACATCCTTTGCCGCAGAATCTTTAAAGGATGGTATAAAATTATTTATAGGGCTTGTGGAATATGCAAAAAAAATAAATGCTGAAGCAGTATTTGGAATTTATGAAACTAATGATGAATTAATAGAAAAATTTTATAAAGAAACACTTGGTGCGGAGTCTATAGATAAATATGGGCCTATTGCTTTTCCTGGATTCAAAATGGAAATATATGGAGAAGAAAAAATAATTCCACCTTATACAAAAATTCAAAATGGAGAAGAAAAACTTGCTTATTGGAGAGTTGTTAAAATTTCAAGAGATAAGATAAATAAAGTACCAGAAAAAATTAAAAAATTATTATGATCTTTTTAAAACTATTCCCTTTTCTGTAATCTCAAATGGATAAATTTCTTTTC
>CAZFVX010000003.1:25145-28905 GCA_964522675.1 uncultured archaeon | reverse complement strand
AAACATAAAAGAACAATTAGGTAAGAAAAAAGAAATTAAACAAGAAATTTTAAAAATTAGAAAGAAAATATGAGTATGAAAAAAATTCAAGAAAAAGTTAAGGAATTTTGTGAAAAGAACAATATGGAACATGAAATAGAATACAGAGTTTTAGATTTGGTTTCTGAAATTGGAGAAGTTGCTAAAGAGATTCTTAAAATGACAGATTATGGTAAAAAACCGATGGAATTTAGAGAAGAAATTAAATTGGAATTAGGAGATGCTTTTTATTCCTTAATTAGTATTGCAAATTATTTTAATATAAATTTAGAAGAAGCATTGAATTTGGTTTTGGAAAAATACAAAAAAAGATTAGAAAAAGGCAGTGCGGGCTCTGAAAATGATTAAAATTTTATAATGTTTAAACATAGAAATAATTTTTATAAAGGGGTTTAAACTAAAATTTATAAATGGGAAAAAATCTTTTCTTTTTTATATCGTTTCTTTTAATTTTCTTACCATCACAAGTTTATGCCGCTAATATTATTTCTGTGGGAACAGATGCCGTTATTTATAAAACCGGGGATAATGTAACAATTTCGGGTCATGTATATACTACAAATGGCTGGCCCGTAGCGAATGCTCCCCTTTCTTTACAAGTGACGGGACCTTCTTCTTATTCCTCTTCAACAACTTCAGCCTCTGATGGTTCTTATTCTTTTAATCCCTTTCAGGTAAATACTGCTGGAAATTATACTGTTCAAGTTAGGCAAACAAATTCGCCGGGAACTTATGTCTCGGGTTCATTTTCTGTGATTCCCCAAAAGATTATCTATACAATTTCTACGGATAAATTTAATTATGAGAAAGGAGAAAACGTCACAATTACTGTAACGGCAGAATATGAAAATGGAAATCCCGCAAGTGTAAATATACCTATAAAAGTTAAACTTGAAAACGGAACGGTGATTAAGGAAGAAACTAAAAAAGCAAATTCTAATGGAATAGCAACATTTACTATTCAAGCAAATTATTATGGAAAATATGTAGTTGTTGTTGGAAATAGTTTAGCGGTAGGGAAATTTGAAGTTACCGCATTTGAATTTAAGGTTGATACCCAAACCACTGAAGGTAAAAGCAAATACATTTTTAGTTCAGAAGAAAGTTTAGTAATTCAAGCAATAGTTACTATTAAGAGTGGAAGTTCTTATTTACCGGTTAAAGACGCAAGTGTCACTGCTGTAATAAAAGATTTATCTGGGAATTTAAAATTAAATTTAAACCCCACTAATTTTTCCGAAACTTCGGATGGAGTTTATCAATCCTCTCCAATTTATTTATCGGGATATTCTGGGGAGTATTATATAGAAGTTAAAGTAGCAAAAGGAAGTATAACTCAAGAAAAGAAAATAGGTTTTAAAGTTCAAAATTATAGGCTTGATGCTGTTCCTTTCGGTAAATTTGAGCACACTTCCGGTTTCTTAAAAAACAGCGAAGCAAACTTGGGAATTATAATTCAAAATTTAAAGACGGGAGAAACGATAGACGAAGACAAGGTAATGGAAATAAACATTACAGAATGTAGAACAGAAGAATGGAAAATATGTAATATTACTGGGGTTCAGATAAATCCCGGAATAGAAAATTTCGTAAAAGTTTTAAAATTCACTGCACCAAGCACCACGGGTCAATATAATTTAAGGATTAAAGCAAAAATAAACACAACACAAGGTTTGGTAAATGTTACCGGAGATACTTGGATTTCTGTTCAAAATGTAATTGTTACTATTGATACGAAGGATGATTTTGGTGGTTGGAGATGGAAATATGGACCTGGAGAAAAGGTTGTTTTAGAAGTTTCTGCCTATGGTTCCGGATGGAATGATGTAACAGATAATATAACGAATATAGAAATTGTAGATATTAGAAATGATAGTTGGGATGATGTGGCTTCTAATTTCTATAAAGAAGTAAAGTTAAATGAAAAGAAGGTAATAATTGTTTGGAACTCTTCTCAAACCCAACCAAGTGGATGGTATAATGTAAAATTAAAATTAACAATGAATGATGGAAGCGTTGCTTATGGTGGAACGGGATTTATGGTTTCACTTTATGATATTTGGGCAGAAACAAGAGATGAAAATGGTTATTGGCAATGGAGATTTGGGTCTGATAGTGATGTATACCTTTATGTAAATGTTAGAAAATTTGATGGGAATATATTACCTGTTAATCAAATCTCTAAGGTTTCGATTCTTTTATTAAAAAATGAAATAACGGGAAAGGTTTATACGAATTTAAAAACACAAGATAATGGAACAGCCACAAACTGGCAAGGAGAGGAAGTTCCCGTTAAAAAACTCTCTTTGGGCGGAATTAATTTACCTTCTGGTTTTTATAGCGTTGAGATAGAGGTAACAGATATTAATGGTAATAAAGAAAGGGGTGGAACGGGATTTAAGGTTAGTAATTTAGATGTTTGGGTTGATACAAAAAGAGGAAATGAATGGGCTTGGCAGTTTTCACCAATGGATAATATTACATTTGAAGTTCATGCCCAATACTTTAATGGAACGCCCGTTCCCGATGGTTCTAATGTAACAATAGATAAATTATTCCTTATGAGAGATGGTCCTCCAATATCAATCCCAAGTGATAAATACAATGTTTCTGGTTTGCAACACACAGCAAGTGGAATTGCAAGTACTTGGTTAAAGGCAAAGGGAGAACCTTTGCCCGAAGGATTTTACTTAGCAACGATAAGGGTTGTACCAAATGATTCAAGCAACATAACAGAATTAGCAGAAGGTTGGTTTGAGATCAGAAGTTTAAAGGTTGAATTATCAACAGATCAATGGGCATTCTCTCCCAACCAAAATGTAACAATTCATGTCCTTGTAAAGAAAACGGATAACACTCCAGTACAAGGTGCCAATGTTAGTTTAGATAGCTTAAGAGATGCAATGACATGGAAAGAATTAGATTTAGCGGCACACGGAATAAATGAAAGTTATCCTATAAAAGGTCTTACGGGAAGTGATGGAAAGGTTGATATAAAATTCCCTACAAATCAATTAGAACAAGGAGAATATGAAGCAAAAATATCTGTTTATAGTGAAAGTTTAAAATCCAAGACAGAAGGTTATATATGGTTCTCTGTTAAAAGTTATACTGTTAGTGGATGGTTTGTAACAGACCCTGGTAGAGAGTGGGGGGTTTATTCTCCTGATGAAGAAATTAAAATGAATATAGAGGTTTACTATCCCAATGGAACAAGAGTAACGGGAAAAACCATACAAGTTTATAAATTAGTTAACACCGACACTTGGCCTTGGACTTATAAAGAAAACATTCAAACTATATCTTCGGTTGAAACTGGAACAGGTGTATATGAAGTAACATTTAAAGCACCAAGAGAAACCGGAAGATATAATATATTACTTAATATTTCTGGAACACTTTTAAAATCACCTTGGGACTTGCCTTCATTTGAAGTTAAGGATGTTGGGGTTTCTTTAACTCTTTACAATTCTCAAGGAAATATAACAGATGAATTTTTACCAAATGAAAATGTAACCGTTGGAATAACAATATCAAATCCGAGTGGTGGTGCGGTTCCAAATGTAACCGAGATTAAATTAGAAAAATACGTAAATATTGATACGGGAGAAGAAATTGAGATAGGCGCGAAGAAAACATCAAACATCGAGGAAAGTAATACTTTAAACTTTACTCTTGGAAATAAAATAGGAGAATATATTTTAACTGTAAGTGTTAAACT
>CAZFVX010000003.1:4036-25045 GCA_964522675.1 uncultured archaeon | reverse complement strand
CAACAAAAACGGTTTATGCGAAGAAGTGGTTTAGGATTTCTTCCTTTGATTTAGAATTCTGGACAGATAGATGGGATTATCTAAAAGGAGAAAACATGAGCATTCACATAAAAGCTAAAAAACCCGATGGAACAGATGCAACGGTAAATGTTACGGCATTAAACCTTACAAACATGTTCACTGGAGAGAAAATGAGTTTAACAGAGAAGGTTGAAGAAATAACGGGAGAAGGAGTTTATAATTATACCGTTCCCAATAAACCGGCGGGTGAATATGAGCTTGAGGTTTGCATTTATCAAGGAGACCAATGCACGCAAAACTCATTAAGAGCTTATATTCACTTTTCCATAAAAGCATCTTGTGTAGTTGATGCTTGGTCTGATAAAGGAGGCCACTTTATACAAGGAGAAAATGCAACATTTTATGTTAAACTTTGGGATGCTGATCATAAATCTATTAGTCCAAACGAATATTCAGTTTCATTAGTGGCTTTAAAAAATGTTTGGAGTAATGAGGATTTAACATCTTCTATTGCCGTTGATATACAAAATGATACTTTAAATAATATAACAATAATTGACTTTTCAACTTCAAACTTAAATGAAGGAGAATATAAAATTGTATTAAATATAAGCAAAGATATCGATTGGAATTTATGGGAATTGTGGTTTAAAATAAATAAATTCCAAGTTTTATTACAAACGGTTCACGCAAGCACTCCTGAGAAACCTTTCCCCGTTAAAGAAAACGTAACATTTAACATAACGGTTTTAGGAAATGCAAGCACAACGAGCGGAACTCTTTATATAAAAGATAATTTAAGGAATTGGGTTGATGCGATTTCTCCTAAAACATTCACACTTCAAAATAATCAAGCATTAGTTAATGTTTCTTTAAGTGAAAGCGGCGAATATACTGCCGTTGCCCAAGTTGGAAATGTTGAGGGTTATATGTGGTTTAGGACGGTTGCATTTACCGTAGAAATAGACCACACTCAAACCACACATGATATAAGACCCGAGGATAATGTAACGGTTTACTTTAATGTAAAGAATGGAACGGGAGGTGAATATCAAGGGAATGTTACAATTAATGTAACCCTTAGAAGAGCAACGGATTGGAGTTTATTGGGTTCTGTATATAATGGAATAGTTCTTGCGGGCTCAGGAACTGAGAATTTCACTTTTGACCCAAATGCCTCTGGAAATATTGAGCCGGGTGAATATGAGGCAGAAATGTTGTTTACAATAAATGAGAGTGGAAAAATAAAATCACAAAAAGAATATTTATGGTTCCAGTCAAAGAATTTAGATTTCTGGGCATGGCCTTTACAATCAAACTATCTCCCAGGAGAAAACATAACAATAGAAGTTGAATTAAGATGGCCAAATGGAACAGCAATTTCGGGAAGAAACATAACAATAGAAGATGCGTATTCAAGAGAAAAAGGACCCATATTTAATAAAATTGTATACATGAATTCAAGCATAACAGGTGGTAATGGACATGCAATTTTAGGATTAAGAATTTCACCTGAAATAACTGGATGGGTTGATATTAAATTAAAAGAAAATGGTAATAATCAAGTAACTTGGGCAGGGTTTAATATAAATGGTTATAGTTTAGAGTTAATGAGAGATTGGAGTAAATGGGCATTTTCCACTAATGAAAATTACACGGCAGATTTGTATGTTTATGGCTCAGACGGTTCTCCAGCGGCAAATAAAAGTGTAAGGGTTGAAGTTTATAATGAAAGCAACCCACCAGAAAATAATAATCCCGATTTAAATGTAACGATGAGTGATACAGATAATAATGGATATTCAAAAATCGAGTTTAATTGTTCTAATTTGAATCCGGGAAGATATTTGGTGGCAATATTAGTGGATAATAAAGCTGCAAAATACGATGATTGGATTAAGGTCGAATCATTCCATGTAGATGCATGGGCAGAAGGTATGCAAACCTCTATGGATGAAGTTTCTCCTGGGGAAGATGTAAAGATACATGTGAGAGTAGAGGAAATAGGAACGGGAAACCCAATTCAAAGTGCAAATGTTAGCTTTTATAAACTACATCAATTACCTCAATGGGAACCTGGCTTAGACCCATATACAGGCTTTAACATTTCACAAGATAATCAAACCACAGATTCTATGGGGCTTGCTGAATTAGTTTTACAAGCCCCTCAACAAGAAGGAGAATATGTAGTTGAAATTAATGTTTCTCACAGCGGTTATGGGACAAATATGGCAGAAGCATGGTTTAGAGTTACAACCACATTTGTAAACTGGCAATTTATGTGCTGGAACGGAACTGATGTAACAACTTGTCCTGGAGATCCATATAAGAGAATCCCTGGAGATACAATTGTTTTAAATGTATCTTCTCCTGGAAACAACATAAGAGTTATTCCATTTGAGATTAAGGATTTGTGGAGAAATACAAAAATCTCATTAGGAAATTTAAGTGTTGGCCCAGAAATGAATGAAGTGTATGCTCGTGTTCAAGCCCCAGAAGATGAAGGTGATTATGAACTTGGTTTTTATGTTTATATTAATAAATCTGGTACCTGGGAATTTAAAGGAGAGTATTGGGCATGGTTTAATGTTTTAAGTTCCACGGGATTAATTGTGGACTCTTGGGTTGAGCCACACGATAGTTGGGCGGGCAGAAATGCAACTATATGGATAGATGTGAAAAACGCAACAAGATGGGAACACGTAATTTGCAATATCTCAGAATCACAACCAATAAAAGAAATTAGAAATGCGTGGTCATGGAATCTTATAAGTTTTGACCCCAACAATCAATGGGTTGAAAATGAAGAAGAATTCGGAGGACCCGGACCTCAAGGATCAAAAATAAGATTCACCGTTCCCGAAAATGCAATACCAGGACAAGAATATGTAGCTATAATGAATATCACTTGTCAAAACTTAGGACAACCTTTCCCTAAAGTAGAAGCATGGTTTAGAGTTTCTGCATTCCAAGTTTCAAGTGCAATGAGTGAAGTTGCTGAACCCAATAAAACCTTAGAATATTGGATAAAAATTACAGATGTTAATGGAACACCTATTCAGAATGCAATAGTTTGCCAAGAAGAACTCGTTAGAGAACCCGAATGGCAAATTTTAAAATCTTGGCCAAACTGCGCATTAAATCACACAACGGATTCTAATGGTGAAGTAATTGGAAATATAACAACTCCAGAATCTTCAGGTGAATTTTTAATTAAGTTTAAAATAATTAATGGCTCAATTACACAAAAAATGGAAAGATGGTTTAGAATAAGGAAATTTAAAGGAAAGATAATATTAGCAAAAGATGTTTTCGTTGATGAAAATGTTACATTTAACGTTTCTGTTAGAGATGGTATAACCAATGATCCCGTGGCAAATGCAAGTGTTAATGTTTGGATAATGCCTAAATTTGAAGAAGAAGGTCAAGAACTACAACCAATCAATCTTAGTGCCACAACGGATTCTCAAGGAATTGCGAAGTTTAATTTACCAAAAGAAAACACAACTTCGGGTGATTATGGTATGTGGGTAGAAATATGCGTGGAGGCACAGGGTTGTGAACGTCTTCCAAAAATGTTTTCAGTTAGATTCTTTAACACAACCATATCTGGAATTCAAAAAGAATATTTCCCAGGAGAAAATGTTACTATAACAATTCATTCAGAAAATTCAACCGGAAGTCCTTTAAGCAATGTAAACTTCACGGCTTTCTTATTTAAACTTGTAGAAGGAGAATGCAACGAAACTTGTAGACAAAAGAATATGGTTAGTGAGCAACACCCATACCTTAGTACTTTGGATGATAATGGAAATGCAACCTTTAATTTAACTATAAATCAAACCCATTCTGGAATAACACTTGCAATTATTTGGATAAATAGCAGCACAGAAGGATTAAATGAACACGGGGACGAGGAAATATATGTGATTATTACCCATAACTCATCGTATAATATAAGCGTTTCTCCAAAAGGAGTATTAGGACCATTCTCACCAGCTCAATTCTTTGAGGTAAATGTAAGTTGTAATGACACTAATTTAGCAATAGCACCATTCATACTTCACAAAGAAAGGATTGGTGAAAGCATTCCAGAATCACAAATGATGGGACAAGGACCTGAAACTTACATGGAATCACCAATACTTATAGATCAATCACAACAAAAGGCGCATTTAAAAATGTTGGCGTCATATAATCCAGGAAATTACACGGCAATGATGATGTTTATAGAAAGGGATTCAGAATGGTTTGGACCAGAAGATATGAGAGATGTAATATTTATAGATTATGATGTTAGTTAAGGTGTTTTAAGTGAAAAAAATAATATTAATAACCTTAATGGTAATGGTTTTGTTAGTTAAAGGAGTTTTTGGTATAACCTGCGATGCTACCCCCGCTTCAACAACAATTGATTTAGGCTCTTCTAAAAAAGTTACAATAAGCTGTTCTGATTGGGGTAGTGTAACAAGCGTAACGGTTGAACCAACTCAGTATAATGCAAACTGTTTAAGTTTAGATAAAGATTCAGATACAATTACACAAGGTGTAACAAAGGATTTCACAATTACTGCAACGAGCATGGCTTGCAATCCAAGTGTGGATGATAGGACCATTGTGTGGAAATTCACACCCAATACTGGAAGTACTCCATCAAAATCCACAGTTGTTAATATTCAATCGGGTTTAACGCTATCGGCTTCCTTTAAACAAGCCCCATACTCTGCTACCCAAGGTAGTGAAGTAACAATAATTTTAGAGGTTTCCACATCAGCAAATGAAGATATAAATAACATAAATATAGATATGTCTTCCTCTTTAGGCTTAACAGATAAATCGATAAATAAAATAGCGGCTTCCCAGGGAGAAAAAACACAACAAGTTAGCTGGACAATCACAGCTCCTTCTCCGGGAACTTACACCATTAAGGCAGTGGTTACATCTCAAAATGCCGATTCAGATACGGCAACAACAACACTTTCTGTTTCCTCTGCACAAACGGGAGGCGAGGAAGAAGAGGAAGGAGGAGGCGGCGGAGGCGGAGGCGGCGGAGGTGGAGCTGCTGGAGCCGCAGAAAAAGTAACAAATGCTTCTAAAAAACTTGAGTTAGTGCCTGGTGTTGGTTTAAGAAATAATACAAAATTACAAACTGCTTTAGAAAAGGTTTTAGCCAAAGGTAGACTTTCCAGTGAGGCAATAGAAAATTTAATAAGACTTTCCCAATCGATTTCTTCTGAAATTGAATTAAGAAAAGAATTTAAAATCCAAGATGGAAACTCATATTTATCCACAAAATTAAAATATAAGGGAAATAAAAAAGCAATTAATTTCATAGTTTATGATAAAGTTCCAAAAAGTTTTGCCAATTCCTCCGATTTAATAACTGTTATTGCTCCGGGAGCAAATTATAGTGTTGTTGAATCCGATCCAGAATATTTATTTTTATATCCGAAACTAAACCCCAATCAAGAAATAACAATTTCTTACATGGTTTCTGGTGAAAAGGACGCCTCTGTAATAAATGAAACCTTTACAGAAATTTATGCTGAAAGCCTTGAGGAAGTTAAGGGTCCAACAGAAAATGTAACTCAAATTTGTTCTCCCGGTGAAAAGAGATGTTTGGGAAATGATTTACAGGAATGTAATCCCGAGGGAACGGCTTGGGTAACTAAAGAAACTTGTGAATTTGGATGCTTAAATAATAGATGTAGAGAAAAACCAGAAGAAATTAGTACAAATTTATTAATTGCCGTTATCTTACTTTTAATAGCGATTGTAATTGCAGTTGGGTATTTCTTCTTATATAAAAAGAAAAAACTTATTTTTTAATTTCTTTTGCAATTAATTCTGCAACACTTACTTTTGATACTTCTGATTTTATTGTATCTGTTGTGAAAATATAATCAGACAAATTTTTTAATTTTTGCAAAGAATCCTTTAAAAATAAACCATGTGTACATCCAACAGCTATTTTATTAACCTTTTCTTTAATCGCCTCTATTGACCTTATCATTGTCCCCCCGCCTGCAATCATATCATCTAAAATTAATACGTTTTGTTTCCGTAAATTCGGACATTTTATTTTAATTTCATATTCCTTTTCACTTTTTATACATTTACATTTCGTTGCCGGTAATTTGCACTCGGGACAATATTTTTCTTTTTCTAAAAAAATTTTTTCTTCCTTTATGGATGAGAGAAAATCCTTTGAACCTAAATCTGGGCCTATAACAATAAAACCATCAAAATAATTTTTAGCATAATTAACTAATAAATTAACTGCCGTGAGGTTTTTTGCTGGAACCCCAAAGAAATCAAATTCTTCTGGTTTCCTGTGAAAATGTGCATCTATAGTTATTAAATACTCCACGCCCAAGAATTTTAAAATATTTGCGATCGTTTTTAAAGAAAAAGCCTCACCATCTTGAAATCTTTTATCCTGCCTTGAATAAGCAAAATAAGGAACAATTAATTTTATCTTTCCACCATAATCTTTTATTAAATCTAAAGTTAAAAACAACTCAATTAAATTTTGGTTTTGCTCTGGATATAAAGAATGGATTACATAAACCTCTTTTCCTTCAAAATCTATATTTTCAAATCTCACATAAATTTCCCCATCCGGAAAAACCCTAACTATTTTATTTATTAGCGGTGTTTCTGCCGTTTCCGCTACTTTTTTTGCCAATTCCAAGGAATTCAATCCATAAGTTATTACCATATATTTTATTTGATTAAAATAAATAAAAAATTCAAAATATTCAAAAAGATAACCGAAAGCTTTTTATTTATGCTGTTAAATTTATTTTATAAAATTTTTTACAATGGAGGTTTTAAAATGGTAGAATTTAAAACAATAAAAGCTGAAGAAGTGAAATTCGGGAAAAATAATTTCATAGAAATTGCAAGGAAAAAAGCAGTTACAAGCGAGGGGGAAAACGAATTTATATCAATTTCAAGAGGATTTTTCTTACCAGATGGACAAAAAAGATTTAAGAAATCTATCGCAATCCCGGATGAAAAAGAAGTTAGAGATTTTATTTCTAAAAAAGTAAAAGAACTTTAAATAGGAAATAAGAATTAATTCTTGTTTCCTATTAATTTAATGGAAGGAATATTTTTAGGTGCATAACTAAATAAATTTATATATGGATATTTTTTTAGAATTAGTTTTAATAATATTGGGAGCAAAAATTGGTGGTTTATTAGCAGAAAAGTTAAAACAACCCGCGGTTATAGGTGAAATTTTAACGGGCATGTTACTTGGACCTCATGTTTTAGGATTAATCAAACCAACTATTTTTATTCAAGGAATAAGCCAAATAGGTATTGTTCTTTTAATGTTTTTGGTTGGCTTAAGAGTAGATTTAAATGAAATAAAAAAGTTATTGGAGAGAAGTAGTCTAATAGCATTTTTAGGCGTTGTATTGCCATTGATAATAGGAATATTTTTAGGTACAAGTTTGGGGTGGGGAAACAAAGAATCTTTAATTTTAGGTAGTATTTTAACGGCAACCTCGGTAACTATAACCGCAAGAACTTTAACTGATATGAAAAAAATTAAAACAAAAGCGGGAATAACAATATTAGATGCCGCTGTTGTAGATGATATATTAGGTGTTTTAGTTTTAATTTTAGTTTTATCCTCTCTTGGAGTTCAAAAACTAAGTATTTTTAATTTTTTTATAATTTTAATAGAAATAGCATTATTTTTCATAATACCCATTAAATTAAGTAAAAAATTCATTCCAAAATTAATTAAGTTGGGAAAATATATGAGTTTTAGGGTTAAAGAAGGATTATTTTCTTTAATATTAGTATTAGTATTATTTTTCTCTTACCTTGCTAATTTTATAGGGCTTTCAGCAATTATAGGTGCTTTTCTCGTTGGTTTAATCATACCATACGAAAAAATAAAAAGTATTAAACATGAATTTTATGCAATTAGTTACGGATTTGCTGTTCCCGTATTTTTTACATATATAGGTTTGATGTTGAATCCTTATTTAATAATTTCTTATTTCCCAATTATCTTGCTTGTTTTAATAATCACTTCTTTAACTAAATTCTTTGGTTGTTTTTTGGGATCAATTTTATCAAAGTTTAATTTTTATGAATCTTTGTTAATAGGAGTTGGTATGATTCCAAGATTAGAGGTTGCAACCATAATTCTTGAACTTGGGAGAACTTCGGGTTTAATATCAGAATATCATTTTTCAATAATAATTTCTGGCATACTCTTAACAATCCTAATAACACCTTTATTATTAAAACTAATAATCAAAAAATTTGGAAAAAAGATTAAATGAAGTCTTCTAAATTTATAAATTAAAACCCTAAAATATTAATTAAGGAAAAATTTATGTCGATTAAATGAATTTTAAAGAATTTCTAAAACCAGATTGGGAAAAGAACTTAACATTTATCTTGATTTGGATTTTAGCTTTAGTTGTTGGTCTTATTTTACAATATTTTTTCCCAATTTATTGCAATCCTAAATTTTTGTTATCGCTTGCTTGTTACTTCGTTCCGTTTTACTATTTTATTGCTTGTTTAATAACCTGGATTAATAAAAGATAAATTAAATAAACCCAGCGGTTAAATTTAATATTATTGCAAAAATTAATAATGTGCTTATTATACTCATTATTTGTTTTGAATATTTAGGCAAAAATTTTTCCAAGAAAATTTCCCACATCTTTCCTCCGTCTAAAGGTTTTATGGGAAGTAAATTTGCAACCCCAACTCCAAAATTTATTAAGAAAAGAAAGAAAAATAATCCTTGTAAGAAAAACAAAATATTAGAATAAGGTTCAAATCCCGGCTTTACTTTAATTACCGTATAAAGACCCGAGATTCCTATAAACCCCGGTTCGGGATAATTTTCTAGATCCTTTTTTAAATTTGCAATTTTTGTTTCAGCTTTATCCTTCAAACCAGGATAATTTTCTTTTAAATATTCCCAAAACTTAATTTCATACTGAATTGTTTGCCAATTAACTTCTTTTTCTTTTCCAAAAATTAGATTAATCTTATCAGAAATTTTTTGAGAAAATTCAATTGTTCCTGGGAAAATTCGTTCGAAATTGGCTAAAACAAAAAAATGCCAATCGGGTACATATTTTGGTTCCGGTCTTGAAACTGTTTTTAAAATAAATGTTTTATTTAAAGTTCCATTAGTGGTTATTATTTCTATTGTTTTATTTGGTCCTATTTTTTCTAAGGCGTATCCAAGGTCAGTAACATTATTTATTGTATAATTATTAATTTTAGTTATATTCCCAGTTAAATTTACTTTAATTGCGGGATAATCCTCAAATACTATTATTTTTTCTGGTTCTTGTTTAAAACAAAAAATGAAAAGAAAACATTTTGTTTTATTTAACTGATTTATAAACATATCTTTAGTTAAATAAAATTTTTCCCCGCCCTTTACATAAATTTCAATTAATCCATCCTTTTCTGTTTTATTTAATACGTTTTTTATATCGTTTAAATTTTGAACTGAATAATTATTTATTTGATTTATGCTTGTTATATTAATTTCTTTTGCGAGATAACCTTGATACGCAACTCCAGCATTAAAAAAGAAGTGCGCTGAAAAAATAGTTAAAATTAAAAGTGAAATCAAGGCTAAAATAAAATTTCCAAAGGAGCCCATAGAATAAACTCTTAATTGTGCTGATGCCTTTTTCTTTTCTAATTGCTTTTCATCTGGTTCAACAAAAGCTAAAGGGATTATTGCTAAAAAACCAATACCTAAAGATTTTATTTTTACTTTTTCTCTTGCAGCCATAATTCCATGAAAGCCTTCATGAATTAAAGCAAGCAAAGCAATTGAAATTATCCAATACCAAAAAGGAACAGCAAAATATCCAGGACCCATTGAAGGTTGAGAAAATGGAGACGGCAAAACCAAGGCTAAACCAGGAAGACTTGTTGTAAAAAATAAATTTATTGTGGTGTCTATTAACCAAAAAAATCCCCAAATAGAAACAAAAAAACAAACTATTATTGAAATCCAGCCAACAATCTTCCAAAATCTTGGAAATCTTGTTCCCAATTTAGTTAAAAACTCCTTTCCTTTTTTCGTTCTTCTTAATAAAAAAATCCACATTTCTCTTTTAAAATTCTTCCTGTCCTTATAAATCAAAAAAGCTAAAATACCCGAAAAAATTAAAACTGAAATTAAATACCAATCCATATCTTAATTTTTTGGCATAAATAAAATAAAAAGTTTTAATATTTTTTACCAATAATTTTTACCATATTATTTAATGCCGTTAGAAGGATTTGACCTTCAATTCCAGAATCTTTAACATAATTTTGAATCTCTTTTCCCCTTAAATCACCTTCATATAAAATTTCTCCCGCTCTCGTAAAACACACAGAATCATCATTAACTAAAACATAACCTTGCCTGTTACCTAATGGATAATAATATTCTACTGCAAAACTTCCTTTTTCCAAACTTTCTAAATGAGTTATATTTAATTCTGAATCTAAATTAACATCACCATCAAATAAAATTCCTTTTGGAAATTTAAGAAGTGGTGGCACTGTGCCTGGATAAGATTCAAATATTTTTAGTTCAAGTTTAAAGTTAGATTCTTTGCTCATATTCACATATATTTTTAAAAGAAAGTAATATAAATTTAATATTTTAATCAAACTCAATGATTAATATGGAAAATCAAAAAACTCTTTTTTGGGCAGATCAATTAGCAAAAACGATTTTAGAAAGAAAGAGATTTAGGTATTTAGATAAAAAAACCCCGAGATTTAATAAATATGTAGTTAAAACTTCTGCTTCTCTTTCTGGGGTTTTACATATAGGTAGATTAGGTGATACAATTAGGGGTGAATCTGTTGTTAGGGCTTTAAAAGATTTAGGTGTAAAAACAGAATTTATATGGGTTGCAGAAGATATGGATCCATTAAGAAAAGTTCCCAAAGGCGTTCCAGAAAAATATAAAGAATATATTGGAATGCCCGTAACAGATATACCCGATCCGGAGGGTTGTCACAGGTCTTATGCAGAACATCACTTATCAAACTACTTTGAAGTTTTAGATAAATTTGTTTCTGTAAAAATGAAAAAATTTTCCATGAGAGAAGAATATAAAAAGGGAAGTTTCAGACCATTCATTAAAACTATAATTGAAAAAATTAACCTAGTTAAGGAAATTCAAAACAAATATAGAAAAGAACCTTTATCCCCAAACTGGAGCCCCTGGAGACCTATATGTGAAAATTGTGGGAAAATAATAACCACAAAAATTCTAGGATTTGAAAAGGGAAAAGTCCAGTATAAATGTGAGGACTATAAATTTAAAAAATTTACTGCAAAGGGGTGTGGATTTGAAGGAGAGAACAATCCTTTAAAAGGTGAAGGTAAACTTTTATGGAAAGGTGAATGGGCTGCTCAATGGGTAAGATGGAAAGTTGTTTCCGAAGGAGCGGGTAAAGAATATCAGGTCCCAGGTTCTGCTTTTTGGATAAATGCCGAAATAGTAGAAAAAGTTTTTGATTTTCCCGCACCAGAACCAATATTTTATGAACATTTAATGATTAATGGAGAAAAAATGTCTGCTTCTTTGGGGAATGTTATTTATCCTAAAGATTGGTTGGAGGTTGCGGAACCAGAATTACTTAGATTCTTTTATAATAAAAAATTAATGAAAACAAGGTCTTTTTCTTGGAATTATTTACCAAATTTGTATGATGAATATGATACTCATGCAAAGGTTTATTTTAATCTAATTAAAATAGAAAATGAAAAAGAAAGAAAACACATGAAAAGACTTTATGAAATTTCAAATTTAGAAAAACCTAAAAAACCAATATTAGTTCCATATTCCTTTGCTTCTATTATAGGTCAAATTTTTTCTAAAAATTTAGAAAAAGCAATTAAAGTTTTAAAAAGAACTGGTCATTTAAAAAAAATAACTAATAAAGAGTTAGAAGATGTAAAAAAAAGATTAAAATTAGCTGCTAATTGGGCAGAAAAATATGCTCCAGAGCAGTATAAAATAAGGGTATTAGAAAAACCAAAAAAAGAAATTTTAAACAAACTTACAGAAAAAGAAAAGCGAGGATTAAGAATTTTTGGCAAAGAATTAGAAAAAGAACTTTCAGAAAAAGAAATACATGAAAAAATAAAAGAAATTTCAAATAAATTGGGTATAGAACCAAAAGATTTTTTTAAATCCGCATATTTAGTTCTTTTGGGAAAGGATTCTGGACCTAAACTTGCTGATTTTATATTAATTTTAGGAAAAGAAAAAATCGCTAAAATATTTAAAAACATTTGAATTTTAATCCCTTTAATTTAAAAATCCTAAATTCTAAAATTATATATTAATTTTTATTGGAGGTGAATAATGACCGAGAAAGAATTAAGCGAAGAGGATTTCACAAAAAAAGAAAAACCTGAAGAAGAAGAAGTCGAAGAAGAAGAAAAAGAAGAAGAGGAAGAAACCAAACCAGAGGAAGAAGAACCAGAAGAAGAAAAGGAACTTGAAGGAGAAGAAGAACCCAGTGAAGAGGAAGAGGAAAAGCTTGCATTCCCAACTGCTGCTGTGGTTAGGGTTATGAGAAGGTGTTTAGATAAAGAAAAAATGATTAGGAAAGAAGTTAAAATAGCAATGAACAAATGGTTAGAAAGGATGTGCGAAACCGTTACAAAGGAAATGAACAAAGCACCTTATGTAATGGTGAGTTTACATGATTTCAGAGACGCTATAGAAGTTTTTGAAACTTTAGAAAGATTCCAAAAAGAAAAAGAAAGAATTTTAGCGCACATGGAAGCAATTAAGAAAGATATAGAAATGTTAGAACATGAATTGGGAAAAGAAAAATCAGAGATTTTATCCTAACCCTTAAATTTTATTAATAAATAAAAACAATAATTTTATATGAATGAAGTTTTTTGGGTTGCTTTTTTAACTGTTGTTACTTCTTTTATAGGTTTTTTAATAACTTATTCTGTTTATAAAAGAACTAAAGGTGGTTCACGCGGATTTCTTTATTGGGCCTATTGTGCAGGTTTTTATTTTATTGGAAATATTTTAATACTCATTGGAATTCTTATAACTCAAAATTATGAATTTTTTACAAGAGTTTTAGGTGATGGTTTTTTAAGTATCTTAGCATCTTTTTTTGTATTTTTTGGAATAGTTTGGTTAGGTGTTGATTTTAAAATCTTTAAATTTAAAAAAGAATTTTTAAGAAAAATTTCATTTTTAATAATAATATTATCCCTTTTCATGTATTTACTTATAGTATCAAGCCCCGTTATAAATATTTTAAGTTATGAGAAAGCAATGAAGATAGGTCTTATATTAAGCACAGCAATGCAAACAATATTTTGGTTTGCTGCTTCTATTAGTTTTTACCCGCTACATAAAATACTTAAAAAAGGGACAATTGCATGGAGTTTTCTTTATATAGCAGTTATAGATAATGTGATTAACAATTCATTACAAACCTTAATTAATTTAGGAATTTATCCCGAAATATTTGGAATTTATAATGTCCTCACCGCTGGAATATTTGCAATTTTCTTTATTTTTGGCTTTTTTATCCTAGAAAGAGCTTTAAAGGTATTTTAATTTAAAAATGCGGGGGCTGGGATTTTCGCCAACTATTTTTCAAGTTTTTGGGTGAGCCTTAGCCTTTTGAGGAATGTTGTCAACTCCCGTAAAAAGGCTCAGGTTTTGAACCCAGGAACCCACTAAGGGACAGAGTCCTTAGCCCTGCGCCTTTGACCTGATTACCAAAGCCTTTACGTGTTTTCGCTTAAGCCTTTGGAAGAAGCGAAAGCTCTCGTAAAAGGCTTACTTGGCTACCCCCGCAATACGCGAATACGTAAAAGATTTAAATAAACTTTTATATATTTTTTAAATTATTTAATTGTTAAATTTAATTATTTTAATTGGAAAATAAAATGATAAATATGAAAATAAAGATTTTAGAAAAAAATGAAATTAAAATTAAATTTTTATTAGAAGAAGTATCCCCCGCTTTTGCAAATGCGTTGAGAAGGGTAATGATAACAGAAATACCAGTTTTAGCTATAGATTGGGTAGATTTTTATGAAAATACTTCTGTTTTATTTGATGAGATAATTGCTCATAGATTGGGTTTGATCCCGTTAAAATTTAATCCCGAGAAGTTTAATTTTATGGAAGAATGTAGTTGTAAAGGCAAGGGTTGTGCCTTATGCCAAGTTGTTTTTGCTTTAGAAAAAACGGGTCCTTGTATTGTTTATTCTGGTGATTTAAAATCCTCAAATAAGGAGGTAAAACCTCTTTATGATAAAATTCCAATAGTTGAATTACTAGAAAATCAAAAAATTAAATTAGAAGCCGTTGCAAAATTAGGTTTAGGAAAAGATCATGCTAAATGGCAGGCAGCAAATGTTGGTTATCAATACTATCCAGAGGTTTATGTTAAAAATTTTGAACTCGCTAAAAAATGCATAAAAATTTGTCCTAAAGGTTTACTTGAAGTAAAAGGTAAAAAAATTATTTTAAAAGACCCAACAAAATGTGATATTTGTAGATTATGCGAAGAAGAGTGTGAAAAGGGATTAGAAATAAAAACCGATTCAACTAAATTTATATTTAATGTGGAATCTGTTTCGGGATTAAAACCAGAATATATAATTTCTCAGTCGGCAAAAATTTTAGAAAAAAAAGCAGAAGATTTAAAAAAAGAGTTAATAAAAATTAAGTAATATGACAAAAAAATTAATTACCGTTTGGATTTTAGGTACAATATGTTTATTTATAGGTTCTTGGATCGTTGGGCATTTAGAATATAGAATTGGTGTTTCACAAAATTCTTACATATTAACTTTATTACTTTCTTTTTTACTTTTCCTTTTCGGTGGGCTTTGTTGGATTTCTGTGGCGGTTGCTGCTGGGGACTGATCGGGAGCTTTTATTACTTCAATTTTTGTTATTTCACTAAATCTCACGGGATAAGTTTTGTTTACTTCGTTTTTAACCTTCTTTTGAAGAATTCCAGTAATTGTTATTTTTAAAAAATCATCTAATGGTAATTTTTTTAAATTTTCTTTAAGAAACTCGTAAACAATTTTTCTTACACTTTTTTTAATTGTCGTTGGTGTGTTTCTATTTAAAATAATCACTGTAGTTATTTGTAATTTCCAATTATCCTTTGTTTCATAATAATTTATTATTTCAACTTTTTGTAATCTTCTTCTTAAATTTCTAAGAACATGTTCTTTAAGACATTCATAACCATCAAATCTTGTATATCCATTATTTCCTTCAGTTTTAATTATTCTAAACTTTAAATTCATATAAAATTTAGAATGATCACCCGTTAATTCTGGAACGGAAACTTCAACAACCCTATTAATCACCGTTTTCTGGTCAGTGAATGGAGTTTCACCTATAACCTTTTCTCCAAAAATTTTAGGGGCTAAGATAGTAAGCCACTCCTTTCCTTTCAATTTTCCTTTTACTCTCGCCATTTTTTTCCTCTCCTAAATTTATATCTTTATCATTTTCATTTTTATTTATATCCCCTTCTTTTTCAGAAGGTAATTGTAATAAATTCTCTATAAAATTTATAAATTCTTCTTCTTTCCCTTTAGGTATGGTTGCGCCCGAGGCAGCAGAATGACCACCGCCTTCTCCCCCAAATTCTTTTGCGGCCTTGGAAACGATATCTTTTAAATTAAAACCATCCTTAACAAGGTCATCATTTACTCTTGCTGACAATTTCACTCCTTCCTCAGAATCTGCAAAGCCAAATATTGGTTTTTTTGAATCAAAAATCTTAGATTTATTTATTATAGAAACAATATTTGAAATTAAATGTTCAGAAATTTTAGAACCGGCTAAAATATAAATTGCTTTTTCAGTTTCTCTAATTACTTTTTTATTTTCTTTATTTTCATAAATCCAATTAATTGCACTTGCTATCTCCTTTCTATAGTTTTCTAATATTTCTCTTGCTCTAGAAAAAGAATTTGGATCGTTTAAACATAAAGCAATTCCCAAATATCCCATTTTTAATTTTCCACAAGCATTTAATATTGTTGCAAATTCGTTTGCATCTTTAAATTCCCCTTCTTTATCCAAAAGTTCATAAATATCTCCAAAAATCCATTCTGGATGTGGGTGATTATCTCTTATCCTTTCAATTATAATTCCATCTGCTAATTTTCTTTGTTCATTTTCAGATAAATCCGCTAAAGTTCTCCAAGAACCATCTTCTTTTTTTAACTTAATTCCAAGCTCTTTTAAAAATTGGACGGAGCCCGATTCTGATTCGGAAATCCCATTTATATAAGGATTAACTGAGTATTCTAAAGCTTTATGTATTGGTCTTGTATACATTCCCCATAATCTTAAACCTTTTTTAACTTTTATCATATTACTTTCAACGGCTTCTTTTAATATCTCTTTATTTAAACCAAACAAACCCCAGTCAGGTCCTATAGATTCTATTTGTGAATCTCCAACTGCACCTATTATTGCCAATTGGGATAGATCTTTATTTTCTTGATTAAGTGCTCTTGCAAGTATATATGTAACTCCAGAACCGGAAACATTTTCAGTAATATCAAAAATAACGGGATTTATATGAATCAAATTTTCATCTTCTATCAAATCAGAAACTTGATGATGGTCACAAATAATTACTTTTGAGTTTTTTAATAAATATTTTTGAATGCTATTTAAATAACCAGAACCAGTATCTGTAAAAATTATTAACCCCCTTCTTTCTTCAGATAATTCCTTTATTATATTTTCGCTTAACTGTTTTACGAGAGATAAATGAAAATCTTTCCCTTCCCTTTTTAATGCTTTTACTAATATTGCGGCAGAACAAATACCATCAGCATCATAATGTGAAATAATTCTAATCTCACTAGAGAAATTTTTAATAATTTCTGCTCCTTTCTTCGCTTCCTTAATGATTTTGTTTAACTTCTCCAACATATAACCCCCTTTTCAAATATATTCTAATATTTTTTATATATTAAATATTTTCTAATTAATTAGTAGATTTATATGAAAAATAAATATTTGAAAGGAATCAGCATTAATATAATTTTATTGGGGATTGTGAGTTTTTTAAATGATTTAAGTTCTGAAATGATAATGCCAATTTTACCTATGTTTATCACAGCTTTGGGCGGTTCTGGCTTAGTAATTGGTTTAATTGGCGGATTAAGGGATAGTATTGCAAGTATCTTGAAGGTTTTTTGTGGTTATTTTTCTGATAAAACGGGAAAAAGAAAAATATTTGTTTTTTCTGGGTATTTAACTTCCTCTTTTTTTAAATTATTTTTAGCTTTTTCTAAAACATGGCAACACATATTAATTTTTGCTGGTTTAGAAAGAGTAGGTAAAGGTTTAAGGACGGCTCCAAGAGATGCTATTATTGCAGATTCCATGCCAAAAGAAAGGGGTAAAGGTTTTGGTATACACAGAGCCTTAGATACTTTTGGAGCAATTTTAGGTTCAATTGTAGTTTTTCTTTTATTTTGGTTTTTAGGGTTTGGTTTTAATTTAATTATATTTATCGCTGCGATTATTGCACTTATTTCTTTAATCCCATTGCATTTTGTAAGAGAAAGAAAAAAAGAACCACAAAAAATAACTTTAAAAATAAGTATAAAAGCCTTTCCACAACCCCTTAAATTATTTATTTTTATCTCTGGGATATTCGCTTTGGCAAATTTTAGTTATATGTTTTTCATTCTCAAAGCACAAGAATATTTTTCGGGAAAATTGTCAATAGGAATTCCAATCCTTTTATATGTTCTTTTTAATATTTTTTATGCTGTATTTGCTATCCCTTTTGGGAGTTTATCTGACAAAATAGGGAGGAAAAAGGTTATTATTTTTGGTTATTTCTTATTTTCATTAACCTCTCTTGGTTTTGCTCTTTTTAATTCTCTCTCAGCGTTTATAATTTTATTTGCTTTTTATGGTATAGTTTATGCGATAATTGATGGAAATCAAAGAGCCTATGTATCTGATTTATCTTCTGAAAAACTAAGAGCCACGGCCTTGGGAACATTTCACACTGTAATGGGATTAGTGACATTACCGGCAAGTTTAATAGCGGGGTTTTTATGGCAAATTAATCCCAACATAACTTTTATTTATGGAAGTATAATTAGCATTATTTCAGTTATTTTATTTATCATCTTTAGCAAAAACCGATTATCTTACTAATAACTTTGCTTTTTCTGGATCGTATTTCCAATCTTCTGGTAAAACTTTTCTTTTCTTATAATATTTCACAAGTCTTCTTATTTTTGATTCAGTTAATTCTAAACCCCTTTTAGAACTATAATCCTTTTTATTTTTTTCTAAATGCTTTCTTAAATTCACAGCTTTTTTTAATAAGTTAAATAAATCTTCTGGAATTTCGGGATATAATTTTCTTTCCTTTAAAATTTGTGTGATAGATTTTTTATTAGTTACTTTAACTGAAGGAATCCCATACTGGTCTCTAAGAATTAAGCCTATTTGTGCTGATTGGTAACCTTGTTTAGCAAGTTTTACAATTATCTCTTCAATTTCTTGTGGTTTATAAATTACCCATGGTGCAATTTTTTGTAAAGGTTTTTTTGAGCCAGATTTTCCCCTTTTCCTCGCGTACATTCTTGCCATATCTCACCTCGATCCAGATTAGTTAACCAATCTGGTCTTTAATAGTAAATAATAAACCGCAATATTTAAAAATATACCGTTAAAGATTTAATTTATTAGTTATTAATCTTTTTAACTTTGCGATTATACTTTTTAATAAATTTTCATTTCTATTAAGATAAGAGATATCGACAAACAAGCCTTCGTAAACAACTCTATTTCTTAAAACCCTTAAATTATTTATGAATGAAATTTCATATTGCTGAATTCTTTATAATTTTTTTCAATATAATCAATTAAATCTTTGTGACTTAAAGTTTTATAACCATCAAGCAAAAGTAATGCGGTAAGTAGTTCTTTAATTATTTCATAATAATCTGAGATAATCAGTGCTGTCATCCTCTTTCTATTTTGTAGCTTTATTCTCTCTTCTATTAAACTAATCATTTTTAATATACTTCTTGCTCTTTCTTTATCTGGTGTAACTTTTATTAAATCTTTTATTTAAAACACCTTTATATATCCTCTGAGAATTATCCCATTTATAATATTGTTTTTAAGTTCTTTACTTAATCTTAAAAAATTTTCTTCAAAAAACAAAGAAATTTTTCTATTAAGCAGTTTCTCATATTTAATTAAATTTAATTTCTTTTCTTTTGCTTGTACAAACAAATCAATATCACTATTTTCTATATCCTCTCCTTTTACGCATGAACCAAATAAAATTATAACATCTGGGAAAACAGAATCATAAATATAATCAAGTAAACCAGAAGTTTTTATTCTTAGGATTAAATTAAAGATTTTAAGAATTTTAAAGATTTCATTTTCTCTATTAGCCTTAAAAACAGGATAGGGTTTTGCTTCTTCCTTTACTATTAATCCCTCTTTTATTAATGCTTTAAGATGGTTAATAACAGATGGCTGAGCTATTCTAGTTCTTCTTGATAATTCTCTCATTAAAAAACCTTTAGTAGGAAAATCAAAAAATTCTTGAAGTATTTTATATCTGTTATATTTTTGTAGCATATGATATAATTTTATAGCAAGTGCTATATAAATATTTTTCTTTTTTTCATTTAGATTTTGAAAATAGCTTAGTTTTTTAAAAATATTTTAGTATCTGGAACAAATTATATTTAGATAAAATGAATGGTTTTTTAGACATATCTTTTATTTCAGAAATAATTAAAATCTCAGAATTTTTTATTTTAATATTTTTTATTTACACCTTTGGCTCAATTGCAATACTAGGCTATAGGAAAAAAATTCCATTTACAATTAGTGTGTTAATTAAATTTGCTCTTGGCTTTGTTTGTTGGATTCTTGGATATTCTTTATCTATACTTATTCCCTTTAAATTTTTGGGGGCAGATAAAATTTTTGGTGGTTTAATTTCAGCTTTAGTTTTCGCGATCTCCTTTTATCTTTTTTCTTATAAAGTTAAGAGGGAACCAAGTTTGGAAGAAATTAATAATAAATTAAGAAAAATTGAAGAAAGTTTAGAAAGAATTAGGATTTCTTTACTCCAACATAAAATTATACCAAAACCAGAAAAACAAGAAGAGGCGGAGAAAAAAGCAAAAGAATTATTTAAAGATTACAAAATAATTTCTTCTAACTTAATTGAAGGTAATTGGGAAATAAAATTAGCAAAAAAGGGGAAAGAGATTTTAGTTGTTTTAGATTCTTATACAAATAAGGTTAAATCAATTATAAAACAAGAACCACCATTAAAAAAATTCTTTACTCAAAAAACCAATATTATAGGTGTTTCACTAATCTTAATCTTAATTATATTTTCACTCTTAAACTTTCAAGGAATTTCCTTTGAATACTCGTTATTTTCTAATTTAGGAATGAATGAAATGAATATGAATGAACCAAACTTATCAGATAATCCAGAATGTATAACAGCAAAAAATGTTTTACAATATATAAATATTATAAACATCTCGGGCCAACAACTTGAAAATCCAAGTCCTCAATTATTATCTGCCTTGGAAAAAACAAACGTTGGTTATAATTCTTTGGGAATAATAAAAACCAATGTTCAAGGAAAGGAATACGGCTTGGCTTTATTAATCCCAGAAGGAGCACAATTCTCAAGTGCAGCTGATTTATTAAAAGCGAAATTTTGCTCAGTTTATTTAGATGAGGTTTGTGATTGCAGGACCGCGGTAAGTTTATCGGATATTTTAATTCAAAAAGTTCAATAAATTATTATTTTTTAATTTTTTCTAGTCTTACACTTCCACATTTGGGACATACTCTACTCGCAGGCTGCATAAATATTGGTTTCCCTTCCCATCCACATTTTAAACATCTATATTTTGCCATA
>CAZFVX010000003.1:1969-3936 GCA_964522675.1 uncultured archaeon | reverse complement strand
ATTAATAATTTTAAAAATATGGAAACTTTGAGATGCATAAAAGAAAGAAGGTCTATTCGGAGTTTTAAACCAGAACCAATCTCCCATAAAGTTATTGAAGAAATCTTAACTGCTGCCATTAATGCTCCTTCTTCTGGTAATGTTCAAGATTGGGAATTTATAATAGTTAAAGAAAAAGAAAATAAGAAAAAAATCGCTGAAGCCGCTTTAGGACAAAATTTTATTTCTGAGGCACCTGTAATAATTGTAGTTTGCAGTAATTTAAAAAGGATTTCTTATGCTTATGGTCAAAGGGGAAAATATCTTTATTCAATACAAAACACAGCCGCAGCAATAGAAAATATTCTCTTATCTGCCTGGGACAAGGGTTTGGGCTCTTGTTGGGTTGGGGCTTTTAATGAGATAGAAATTAAAAAAATATTAAATTTACCAAATGAAGTAAAACCTTTAGCAATAATTCCCATCGGATATCCAAAACAAATCCCACAAAAACCAAAAAGAAGAGATTTAAAAGAAGTTATTCATTATGAAGAATATTAATAAAGGGTTAAAATAGGGAAGAGCGTAACCAAAAGTGCTCTTCCCTATGTGATGGAGGGGGTGTTTTTTTTATTTTTTATTTTTTATGGAGGTAAGTTTAGGGATAGCGGTGGGTCTATTTAATAACTTCTATCCCCAATTCCCGTGAGTATTCTTTTTCTGCTGGTTTTTCTACATATACGGGTCCTAATATGTAAGGAGATTTAACACCCGTTATAATCGTTATTACTCTAATTTTTCCCTTAAATTCGGGATCGATCCTCACGCCCCAAATCACTTGGGCATCTGGGTCTAACTGTTTAGATACGTATTCTCCTATCAAATTTGCTTCTTCCAACTTTAAGTCCTCGCCGCCTGTTATGTGCAATAAAGCTCCCGTACCACCAGTATAATCAACTTCAAGGAGGGGATTTGTTAATGCTTTCATTATAGCTTCTTCTGCTCTATTTTTTGTGTCAGATTCCCCGAAGCCAACGGTTGCTACACCACCAGAATGCATTATAGTTTTCACATCCGCATAATCTAAATTTACTAAAGATGGTGTGGAGATCGTTTCAGTAACACCTTTAATCATTGTTGCAATTAAATCGTCTGCTATAGCAAAAGCTTGTTTTAAAGGCAAATTGCCAGCCATTTTTAATAACTTATCATTTTCAATTACAATCACCGTGTCGCAAACTTGTCTTAATTGATAAAGACCATCTTCTGCTTTTCCAACCCTTGCTCCTTCAATTTTAAATGGCATGGTTGCACACGCAATAACGATTGCTCCCATTTCTTTTGCAATTTGTGCAATCACGGGAGCAGAACCCGTTCCGGTACCACCACCCAAACCTAAAACAATATAAAGCATATCTACTCCTTCTAAAACTCTTTTTAACTCATTTTTACTTTCTTCTGCAGCTTTTCTACCTATTTGTGGATAACCTCCCGCACCTAAACCTCTTGTAGCTTCTCTTCCTATTAAAATCTTCTCATCTGCCAAAGAAACAGCTAATTGCTTTGCGTCGGTATTAACAGCTATTGTTTTTGCACCCTTTATACCAATTCTCGTTAATCTTGAAACACAATTATTACCTGCACCACCCGTTCCAATCACAACGATGTTAGCAGCTTTAATATCAATTCCAAATTCCTCCTGAATCTTCTCATCTAAATCTTTTTCAAAAACCTCTCCGGTTTCATCAAATTCATCAAAATTTTTTTCAAACGCTTTTTGGATCAAAGATTCCATCACGAACCCCTCCTTAAAGTTCAAATTATATACTCGAGTATCGAAATCTTTTTATTTAAGATTTCCAAATTATTTAATAGAATTAGATAATTATAACTAATTCAGAAAAAGCCCCAAATTACAAATTAAGCCCCTATATGCTAATTTTGTTATTTTAATAAGATACTTAAGCCCCAGTATTATATTATATTCA
>CAZFVX010000003.1:0-1869 GCA_964522675.1 uncultured archaeon | reverse complement strand
TTAAGGTAATTTTATGTTTGAATATGAAAAGCTTTTAGAGAGAGGAATTAAAAAAATCCCAGAGAAAAAAGAATCTGAAGGAAGATTTGAAATACCAAAGGCAAACGTTTTAATTTCTGGTGCCAGAACAATTATAACCAATTTTTCAGATATAGCGAAAATCTTAAGAAGAGAAGAAAAACATTTATTAAAATTTTTACTTAGGGAATTAGCAACTTCTGGAAATGTGGAGGATAAAAAATTAATAGTTATTGGTAGATTTTCGGAGAATTTAGTTAATAAAAAAATTGAAATTTATGTTAAAAATTATGTTATATGTCCCGCTTGTGGAAAACCAGACACAAAAATTATAGAAGAAGGAAAGATATTAAAATGCGAAGCTTGTGGTGCAAGAACCCCAATAAAACCGATTTAAAAATCTAATCCCCTTTCAATTAATTCTCTTAATTTATTTTCTAATTCACTTATTTTAACTCTTATTTGTTTCATGGTGTCTCTGCTTCTAATAGTAACGGTATTATCTTTTAAAGTGTCATAATCTATAGTGACACATAAAGGACATCCTATTTCATCCATTCTTCTATATCTCCTACCAATAGAACCTTTCTCATCATAAAAACAAGCAAAATTTTTCAATAACATTTCATAAATTTCTCTTGCCTTCTCATCTAATCCATCCTTTGAAACTAAAGGAAATACAGCGACTTTTATTGGTGAGATTTTTGGATTTAATTTTAAAACTACCCTTTCCTTTTCCTCTTCATAAGCTTCTAAAAGAAAAGCTAACATTGCTCTTTCCACACCCTGAGAAGGTTCAACCACAACATATGGGGTGATCTTTTCTTTAGTTTCTTCATCAAAATATGTTAAATCTTTTCCAGAAAATTTCATGTGCTGATTTAAATCATATGTAGTTCTATTTGCCATTCCTTGTAATTCTTTCCAACCAAAAGGATAATTGTATTCTATATCCCAAGTATCTAATGCATAATGTGATTTCTCCTCTTTTAAGTGTTGCCTTATTCTTAAATTTTGGGGATTTATTCCCAAATCAATAAACCACTTGTATTGAATTGCCAACCAATATGCATGCCAAGGTGTTTTTATTATTTTTTTCTTTAACGCTTCTTCAACACTCATTTTCTCATATTTTTTTCCCTTTTCTTGCATTTCTTGGGAGTAAATATTTAATTCGAGTTTCAAAATCTCTTTTTTTAAATAAGGACAATTATCAACATCTTTGGGATTTATAAAATATTCTATTTCCATCATTTCAAATTCTCTGCTCCTAAAAATAAAATTCCTAGGACTTATTTCATTCCTAAATCCCTTTCCCATTTGAGCAATTCCAAAGGGTAATTTTAACCTTGCTGCTTCTTGTATTAATTTAAAATCAACAAACATAGTTTGTGCTGTCTCGGGTCTAATCCATGCTATAGAACTCTTGTCTTCTACAGGCCCTATAAAAGTTTTAAACATTAAATTAAATTTTGTGGGAACTGTTAATTCACCCTTACATTCTGGGCATTTTAATTCATGTTTTTTAATTATTTCTTTTATTTGTTTTAAACTTAGACCATCTGTTGCAATGTTTAATTGATCCCCTATTAAATGATCAGCTCTAAATTTTTGCTTACATTTTTTACACTCAACTAAATAATCCACGAAACAAGATACATGACCAGAAGCTTCCCAAACTTTTGGATGAGTTATTATACTCCCTTCGCATCCAACTACATCCTTTCTTTTCCTAACAAATTCTTCCCACCAAAGGTCTTTAATATTTTTCTTTAACTCCGTCCCCAAAGGCCCATAATCCCAAAACCCAGCAAATCCTCCATAAATTTCTGCAGAAGGAAATACAAACCC
>CAZFVX010000002.1:22048-33202 GCA_964522675.1 uncultured archaeon | reverse complement strand
ATATACGCCCCGACCAATTGTTGAATACCTTGCAATAAATTCACCTTTAATATTACTCTCTCCAATAGCTTCTTTACCGATTATTGCCCCGTCTAACAATACATTTCCTTCCACAGGGGATTTTATATGAAAACTACCTCCAATTCTTAGTCCCTTGCATATACATTTCCAACCGGTACTATTTTTTCATTTTCATCATATCTTTCTACAACCTTATTATGTTACCATCATACCAGTCTCTTGGTGTACTTTTCTATATATATAGAATAGATTTTAAATGATACTATAAATTCTTTAACTTCCCTAAAAAAGTCCCATCCAATAAATAAATTTCTGCCGTTTCCATATTTGCGATTTTTGATAAAGGCCCTAAAAATTCTTTATTTCCTTCAGAAATTTTATTTATTGGCATTCCACCTGCAAATTCATTAAAAGCGGGCATGATTATTAATTTTAATTCATTTTCTTCCCCGTATTTTTCCTTAATTTTTCTCGGGCTTAGTTTTGCTTTGACCCAAACTGGTTCTAAAAACCTAAAACCTAACTCATCTTTAAACTCTATTAATGGATGAGAATGTCCTATAATAACAGTTGTTGCTTTTAACAAATCTTCAGAAGGCCAAGTATGTCCATGATTAAAATAAAGTCCTTTAAATAAAAACCCTGAACTTGGATGAATTTTAATTCCCCTTGGAATAAATTCTTTTAGGCCCGAGTCATGATTCCCGGGAACGATTTCTATTGAGGTTTTTTTAGAAAAATATTCTAAGAAGTCTGGAATTTCTCTTAATTCTTGAAAAGAAGCTCCAGGAACTTTATGTTTAACATCCCCCAATAAAATAATTTTCTTTGCTTTGGTTTCTTTTAAAATTTTTTCAATTCTTTCTTTCATTTTTTCTGTTTGGGAAGGAATTCTAATCCCTGCTTTGCGAAATTCATACTCAATTCCTATATGTAAATCGGCAATAACCAAAGTTTTCTCAATAAGCATTACAGGCTCATTAGTTAGGAATTTCATTTTCATTTTTTCAATTAAAAATTAATAATAGTAACATTTTCCTATAACTTCTTCTCCATTTAAAGTTTTTGCTAAATAATCTAAAATGTTTGTATCAAAAAAATTCTCTTTAACTTCTTTTCTAACATTCTCTTTAATATTCTTTTTTCTTCCCCCGTCTAAATTTTGATTTTCAGCTATTTTATCTATAAGTTTTGGCAAATCGGCATTATAAAATTCGTTTATTTTACCACTCTCTTTAAAATATTTTATATGTAAAGGAAATTCTAAATCAAAATTTCTAATCGATGATTTAAATGTTTCAGGAGAAGTATTAAAAGATTCTATACAATATTCTTCACTCATTCTATCTACCCAATCACTCAAATCTAATCCATACAAAGTTACAATATAACCGATAATAAGACTATCATCGATTAGGGAAGAGTCCATAACTCTTGGTAAAAATTTTCTTACATAATAAACTCTGTCATTTTTACTTTGCACTCCACCTGTGCCAACAATTTTAAAATAAGGAATTATACCTACTTTCATATTTTTCCTTTTCTCGTATTCTTTGAATAATTTTTTTAAATCACCGCTTATAACAAATGTAGCAGCTAAATTAGGTTCTGGTATTGGAAGTATATCCTTATACCTTAGTGTTGGAAGCTCTTTTCCTTCGCATAATAATTCATAATATTTTTTAGCAAAATTCTTTATCCCATTATACTCTTCCGAAGAATAAGTTTTTGCTAATCTTAAAACTAAAAGAGTTTTACCTTCTTTAGATGTAATATATACTATACTTGGAAATTTACTTGTTCCAAGATCAAAATTTGTTCTTGGTAATAATAAAACTTTATATTTTTCTCCATTTTTAAATAAAATTTCACCCGTAAATTTTTTTTCTTTAAGTGATTCAAACCATTCATCATAAATATGTTGTAAATCACGTTGATAGGAATTAAGATTAAAGTGAGCTCCTATTCCAGATTTTTTTAATTGGTTATTTTTACCTATAAGTAGTTTTAATCCGCCATACATTTCTTCTTCTAATTTTGTGAAAGAGATAACACTGCCATTAAGATAAATCTCAATACCCTCTATTCCACAAATATCACCTCTTTTGTTCCAAGAGTTTGACATAATTATCCCCCTTTTATTTATTTATAAAAACAACTATTTAAATGTTACTACTGAATGATTAGAACTTTATTTAATATTAATTCTAAAAATCGTTTATATAAAATAAATTTTAATAAAACTTAATATAATAATTTTCTAGGGGTTTAAAATGGAAACTTATGGAACAATAATTTCAACGCCTGAAGGTCCTTCAACAAGGAAGTTTTCATTTGTGATAAATAGGGATAAATTAGTTAGGAGAGGACAATTTATTCAAATAAATACAGAAGAAGGGATACTAATTGGGAGGGTTTCTGACGTTTTTAAGACAAATAGATACTTTATGAGACCAGAATCCGTTAAAGAATATGAATCTTCTGGAAAATCAATGAATGAAATATTCCCCGTAGATAATTGGGAGTATTTAGTTGCAGAAGTCATGCCATTGGGTGTTTGGGTTGAAAATAAGTTTAAATCTTGTTCTTTTCCACCTTCTCCTGGAACAAAAGTAATTGAGCCCGACCCCGAGATTTTAACTAATTTTTTTGGTTTAAATGGCAATGGCTTGCATATAGGTAATCTTCCTTTTAATAATTTAAGCGTAAAGGTAGACCCAACAAGGCTATTACAAAAACACTTAGCAATCTTAGCAATTTCTGGTGCGGGAAAATCTTATTTAACTTCAATTTTAATAGAAGAACTTTTAAATAGAAAACCAGAACAAGGGCAGTTAGCGGTAATAGTTATTGATTCTCACGGAGAATATACAAATTTTGAGGATGATCCAAAATACTCGGCTAAAACTAAGGTTTTTCTTGGCTCAGAAATAAGAATTGGTTTGCCGAATTTGTCTTCAAATGAATTAGCAGAATTTGTTCCAAAACTATCTTCCCCACAACTTAGGGAACTCACGGGATTAATAAGAGATTTGAGAAAAACAAACAAAAATTATGGAATAAAGGATTTAATCCAGGAAATTGAGGAGAGAGAGCAAATAAAACCAGCAACAAAAGATGTTTTAATTTCAATTTTAACCGATCTTGCTTCTACAGGTTTATTTGGAGTTTCAGATTATCCTGGTTTAGAGGATTTAGCGAGACAAGGTGGTTTATCTGTCATTGATTTATCTGAAATGATTAATTTGCATAAAAAACAAATAATTGTTACTTACATAGCAAGGAAATTATTTAACGCGAGGAGGGTGGGTTTAATACCACCATTTTTATTAATTTTAGAAGAGGCACATCAATTTGCCCCCGAAAAGGCAAAAAAAGAATCGGCAATTTCTAAGGGCATAATTCAAACAATTGCAAGGGAAGGAAGAAAATTTCATGCTTCTTTATGTTTAATCTCTCAGAGACCAATCCAATTATCCACCACCGCTTTATCTCAGTGTAATACCCATATAATTTTAAGAGTAACAAATCCCTATGATTTAAAACATATAGGAGAATCCTCAGAAGGGATAACAAGTGATGTTTTAAAACAAATTTCAACCCTTCCCGTGGGCTCTGGTTTAATTGTAGGTGAGGCCGTTAATTCACCATTATTCATTGAGATAAGAAAAAGAGAATCAAAAGAGTCAGGTAAGGGTTTACCTTTAGAAAAAGCAGCAATTGAATATTATCAAAAAGTAAAACAAAAACTAGAAGATGCGAAGTCATTCATGTAAGCTTTTTACAGAAGCTTTCGCTTTCACCAAAAGCTTAAGCAAAAACATGAAAGGGATTATAGGAGGCTTCCGCTTCTAAAAGTTTAAAAATTTAATTATAAAAATATAATAATGGCAGAATATGAAAAAAAATTTGAAGAGAGAGTACTTTTAAGGGGAATATATACAATTAAAGGAATGACAAAAGGAGTAGGAGATTCACTGAGGTGGTATCAACTATCAGTGGGTGTAAAACGGAAATATGGAGTAATTAAAGGAGATAAAGAAAAAATATTAGGAGCTTTAGACGGATTAAGTGATGGAGAGTACACAGTAATGGTTGTACCTGAAACTAAAATGACATTAGATGAATACTTAGAAGATCTAAGAGAAGCATCTAAAATTCAGTCATTTGAATTACCTGAAATTCCACGACGCACTAATAGATGGAGAATAGAAACAAGAGAAGATTTAAGCAGAGGGGAGAAAGTGGTTAAAGATCTTCCTAAGTATCTTGAAAAGAAAGAAAAACAATAAAATCTCCAAAATCTTCAGGTATTGAAGGATTTGGTTAAAAATATATATTAAACTAATTAAATTCTTATTTCATATTTCTTTAAATTTTCTTTTACAAAACTTATTTCCTCTTCAATTTTTCTTTTCAATTCTTCTATTTTTTGTAATGAATTTTTTAACATTGTTTCATATTCAACCCAAATTCTTCTTTCGAGGTTTTGGATTAAATCTATAATTTCTGTATAATTTTCAATTTTAATTTTGTTCTCTTCTAAAAACTCTTTAATTCTTTTTAAATGAACACCAGCTATTCGTAACTCATAACCAACATAATTATATGAATTTGGATAAGGATTTTCTATATTTTTAAGACAATCGAGATTATACCCGATTTGAGTTATTTCCTTTTCTAAATCAATTTCATAATCTACAGATAATGAATATAATTTTTCCTTAAGTTCTTTGAACAATTCTATAGAACTCATATTTTGAATATTGGTGATTAGATTTAAATTCTATTATTAAATTAAATATATGCCATGGAAAATAAATTCTGGTTCAATATTAACAGATTATACCTGGAAAAAATTAGAAGAAAAAATAGAAGATGGAGTGATAAAGGAAGCAGTAATACCTTTTGTTTCATATAAGAATATTGAAAATTTCTTAATAGAAAAAAGAAAAGAATCAGATTCAATATTTTATTTTTATCCCCAGCCATTAGAAGCTTTTGATAACGATTTAAAAAACAAATATCTGGAAATTGTTAGGGAATTTTTCCCAAAACATAAAAAAATTTTTCCCGAATCAAAAAGAATAGGAATAACTTCTCAGGAATTTGAATCTAAAAAAGGTAAACTGGAGTTGGAAAAAGTTTTTATTTTACCTTCACTTAATATGGGGGCTGTTTTTAGTACACTAGCTATTGGTTATGGAATTGATTGTAGAGAGATATTAAAAAAAGTAGGAATAAATTATTTAGAAACTGTAATAAAAGAAATTAATGAGAAAAAAATAAAATTTTTAATTTTCACTTGTCATGGTTCAGAAGAACATTTAAAACAGTTAAATGAAATCTCAAGTTTCATAGAAAACAAATATTTAATAGAAGTTAAGCCCATTTTTCTTCATGGTTTAGTTAAAGAAATTTTCAAAAATTTAGAAAATGACATACATGCCGGGTGTTTAGAAACTTCATTATTGCTTTACCTAAACTCAGAACTTGTTGATTTAAACTCAATAAAAGATTCAAAAGGAAAAATAATAGATGAGAACATAGAAATTAACAAAGATTTGCTTAAACACATGCCCTTAGAGGAATTCATAAAAAATCTAAATAAAAACTGGAAATATGGAATTAGGGGTTACCCAAGCAAAGCAAATAAGGAATTAGGTAAAAAATATGCAAATCTAATTCTAAAAGAAGTTTTAAAATCAATCTCAAAACCATTAGATAAAGGTTATAAAATCGGAATCTTACCAATTGACCCTCAAGAGGAACATGGTTGGCATTTACCATTAGGTGCGGATATGTATGAAAGTGAACTCTTGGCAAAGATGATTTTAGAAAAATAAGGGAGTTTAAACATAACTTGGTTCTGGAATTTCTAAATCAAATTCGACAGAACTAATTCAAGTATTTTCCAAGCAACGGGATTAAAACAAAGTTCATTCTCTTTAATAAAATTTTTTACCTCACTTTGAGAAACACAAAAAAATTCTGAATGTTCCTTTGTTGGTTGTATTGATTTTAGGTGATCTTCCACTTTTTTATCTTCAATTTTATCTTTAATTTCAATACCAACAGTGGGGTTTATATATTGATCGTATTTGTTAACTAATATACCTAAATTATGAATTTTTAATACATAATCTTTATCAATTTTTGTTTCTTCATAAAGTTCTCTTAAAATATTTTTTTCGAAAATATCAAAAACAGGTTTCTCTTCTTCTTCACGTTTTACTATTCTTGAGGAACTAGTTCAATTAAATCTTTTGCAACGTTTTCTATTCCCTTACGTCCAAGTATAAACATCTCTTCATCTGAGTCTTCATTTTTATAGTGAGTGATTCCACAAACACCTACAACATAAAATTTAGGAACTTCTTCATCTTCAGGTATCCCAAATTCCGATTTTTTTCTAACACCTTTATGAATGTGCCTTAAAAAAAGAAGTGTTGCATAGTCACTTGGAAAAACAACAAGCTTTTGATCTTCTATTCCAAAAGAGCCATAATTAAGTCCGTTAAATGCTTCTGGATTTGATTTTTTATATTCTTCCCAAAACTCTTTTATTTCATCTCGATGATCTATAATAAATTGGGGTGGTTTAGATAATTTAATATCTTTAAATTTACCTAAAGGTTCTATACCATTATAAAGCAGTTTAAGTTCTTTCGGATTATTGGCAAATCCTTTTTCTATTGGCATATTTAAATAAATAAAAATAAACTTTTTAAATTCTTTGCTAAATTTGTAAATTTGTATTAAGACGTTATTTAACTCACTTTTATCGCTTCTACTGGACAAGATTCAGCAACGTTTTTTACATCACATTTATCGAAATCTTTGCTTTTAACTTCCGCTTTTCCATCATCTCCCATTTTAAAAACTTGAGGACATAATGCTACACAAGTACCACAACCTATACATTTTTCTTTATCTACGTTTACATCCATTATACCACCTCTAATTTTAAAGATTTGATTTATTGAATTTTAATAAATTGTTCTTTCAATGCCCCACAAACATGGCATAAGTTTGGTGCTTGTCCTTCTACGGTGTTGCCACAAACTTGACAAACAAAAAAATCCCCCTGTAGATCTTGTTGCATAGATAATTTTTCCAGTGCTTTTCTAAATAAATTTTCATGGATTTTTTCTACGGTCTTTGCAAAATTAAAAACTTTTGCTACATCAAGCCTACTTTCATCATTCGCTTGTTGTATAAACGCTGGATACATTTGAGAATTTTCATAACTTTCACTACTAATTGCTGTTTTTAAATTATCTTCTGTGCCTTTTATCATTTCCATTTTTTTCATATAATTTAATGCATGAACAGCTTCTGCTGTTGCCACGGCTCTAAAAAGCTTTGCAATCCCGGGAAACCCATCTTCTTCCGCTTTATTTGCAAAGGCCAAATACTTATTACTTGCTTTACTTTCATCACCAAAAGCCGCCTTTAAATTTTCATCTGTAGGCATACCCACCTCCAAAAATTTCCCTTTTTCTATTTATTTTTTTATTTAATAAATTTTTCTTTATCCCTTATCTATTAATTTTTATTTTTAGGATCAAATTTCCGCAATTCTTGTGGGTTCGTTTATTTCTTTATTTCTTTCCAACTTATACAAATTTCCCGTTATTGCGTCAGAAATTCTTTCTTCGTGTGTGATTATGAAAACTTGATCTACAAATTGATTTATTTTTTCTTTTAAAATATTTGAAAAATGAGTTATTGCTATCGTATCTAAATTGTGTGTTGGTTCATCAAGTATTAGCCAACGTAAATTTGGTATAAAGGCAAGAGAAAAGGCGATTCTCAAGGCGAGACACGCTAAACTTCTCTCACCACCGGACACAATTCCCTCAACGGGAATCCATTTTCCCATTTCCTTTAATTGTAAAACATAATCTCCATCAATTGTTAATCTAATTTCAGGAAAGTCCTTATAAGGATAAAGTTCCTCCCAAATTTTATTCATTATATAATTCACCGTTTTTAAAAATTCCTCTCTTAATTGGTCTTGGGTTATTTTTAAGGCCTTAATAAAATTGCTTATTTCTTCTATTACTTTTTCATAATTTTTAATTTCATTCTTATAATTTTCTAATATTTTATCTTTTTCTTTTAGTTCTTCTAGTCTTTTCCCTTTCTCTTCTATGATTTGATTTGAATTATTAATTTTGGTTAAAACCTCTGTTTCTTTTTTAATTTTTTCTTGCAAGCTTAATCTTAATTCAGAAATTTTAACTTCCTCTAATTCTTTTTCTAATTTTTCTTTTTCTTTTAAAATCTCTTCTTTTTTATTTTCATATTCTTCCTTTTTCTTTTTCAAAATTTTCAAGTCCCCAATCTCATTTAAAACTGTTTTTATCCTATCCGCTTCAACTTTTTTCTCCATTAATTCTTTCTCCATTTTTTCTTTTAAGTTCTTAAAATTCTCAATTTCTTCTTTTAAAGAAGGAGATTTGTTTTGGAACAATTCTAAGTTATTTTTCATCTTTTCTAAATCTTTTTTAAGTTCTTCCAAACCCTTTATTTTTTCTTCTAAAATTCCAAACCTTTTAACCCTTTCCTCGATTTTACCTAAACCCTTTATTTTTTCTTCTAAAATTCCTTTTTTCTCTTCGATTTCCTTTTCTAAGGCTTTAATTTTTTCTTTTCTTTCGTTAATTAAGTTTTCCCTCTTTTCCGTTGAAATTGTGCTTTCGCAAACGGGGCATTTATCTTTAACCCTTTCTAATTCATTTAAAACTCTTAGAATTTCCCTTCTTTTTGCTTCAAAATCATATAAACTCTTTTTTAATTGTTCAATCTCCTCTTTCCTTTCTTTTAAAACATTTTCAGGCTCTTTTAACTCCTTTTTTAGTTCCTCAAACTCTAAATAATCTTTTTCTTTTTCAGAAATTTTTAAAGAAATTTTTGGGATTTCTTCTTTGATAATCGATATTTTTGTTTCAATTGAAGAAAGTTCATCCGTTTTTTCCCTTAAAATTTTATTTTTTTCTTCTAAACTATTTTCTAAATTCTTTATTTCGTTCCCTAATTTCTCATACTCCTTTGAAAGTTCATTTAAATCCTTCCCTTTAATCCTTTCTTTTATTTTTTCAATGTTTTCATTTGTTTCTTTTAAACCAATTTCTATTCCCTTTAAGTCCTTTTCTAAAGAGTTTAGTTTCTCTTCTTTTCCCTCAATTTCAGATATTTTTTCAGAAAGCTCTTTTTTCTCCTCTCTAATTAACTCTAATCTATGTTTTAACAAACTTATTTCTTCATTTATTTCCTCAATTTCAGCTAAAATTTCTACAATTTTCTTTTTAACATCTTCTTTGGTGAGTTCAGAATAAATTTTCTCTTTTTCTCTTTTTCTTACTTTTATTTTATTTTCAATTCCCACCGCCCCCTCTCTTGCAATTTCAAATCTATCTAATTTAAGCATTTTATCAATTTTTTCCATTCTTTGACCTTTTGGAATTGTTAAAAAATAGTCTAAACTGTTTTGCTCAGAATAAACGGCCTTTGAAAAAAGTTCGTAATCCATTTGCAAAATTCTTTCAACCTCTGCAGTTACATTTTTGGAATTCACATTTAAGAGTTTTCCATTTTCTCTTATTTCGGCTTCTACCGTACCCTTATCTAATTCAATAACTCTTTTAACTAAATAATTTTTACCATTTATTTCAAATTCTAATTCAACTGTTGCTTTAGTTTTTTGTTGTGGTTTTTTCATTATTAAATCATTTAAAGTAATTTTTTTTGCCTTTAAATTGGGACACGTACCAAATAATGCGAAAGAAATGGCGTCCATTACCGAAGTTTTCCCCGAACCCATGATTCCTATTAAACCATTCACACCCTTAGAAAATTCGAATTCCGAATCTAAATGTGATTTCCAATTTTGAAGTTTAATTTTCTTAATCATTTTTTTCTCCCAATAAAATTTTTTCTACATTTTCTATTTTTTTGTTAGATAAGAGTTCAAAAATTGTTTCAAATTTTTGTGAATCTAGTTTAAATTCTTCTAAATTTTTCCTTAAAAGCTCTTTTCCGAGCCTTTCAGCCGAAAATTTCTGTTCTTCGATACTTTTTGCGATTATTGCTTCTTCCTCAAACTCTTTTTTAAAAGAAATTATTGCTTCCTCTTCAAACTTTTCTTTCAATTCTTCAAAATTTTTTATTTCCTTTCCAATCAATTTAATCCTGATTAATGGTTTTTTCTTATGCTTTTCTTTTAAAATTTCTTTAATTTCATTTTCTAACATTTCTTTTGTTAATCCTTCGGTATCAAATTCTCTATAATAAAATTTCCTTTGGTTTTCTAAAGGGATCCAATTGATTTTATATTGTTCTTTTGAAAAAAATTCAACCTGCCAAAAACCTCTTTCTACTTCAGATTCTTTATTCATTTGTGTAATTATGGGTGAACCAACGATTAATAAAGGTGAACCATTATAATTTAATCTTTTTGGTTGATGAATATGACCTAAAACATATAAATCAAAACCTTTTGGTAATTTTTCTAAAGGAATTGAATATGGCGAATAAATAAAAGGAAAAATTGATTGATGAAACATAAATATATTTATACAATTTGGAACTGGTTTTGGGTCCCATTGTTCCAAGACCGATAAGGCATATTGGTCAGGAACCCCAGACATCCCCTGTATAGCTACTGGAGGACAGGATTCACTTTCTTTTATAAAAACAATTCCGTTACAATGTAAATAAAAAATAAAGCCCGCTTTTTCTAAAGCTTGCACGGGGTTAATTAAGCCTTTTGTTCTTCTTTCGTGTGTTCCATGAATCGAAACTATTGGTATTCCTGAAAAATTCATTTTTGATAAAGATGATAAATCTTTTCCAATAACTCCTTTAATTTTAACATCATTTGATTTAAGAAGCGGTTTTTGAAAAATTTCCATTGATCTAACCAAAACCTCTGTTTGTGGTGTTTTAGTATCAAACAAATCCCCCGCTATTAATATGATATCTGAATCTAATGCCTTTTCCAAAGCTTCTTTAGCGGCCTCAAAACTATCTTCTCCTCTTTCTGTTCCAAAACCAAATCCAAAATGGAAGTCGGATAAAATTGAAATTTTCATAGAATTAAATTAAAATCTAAATTTATAAAATCTT
>CAZFVX010000002.1:17002-21948 GCA_964522675.1 uncultured archaeon | reverse complement strand
TATAATGTTTTTGTTCTTAATTTTGCACCACATTTATAACAATATGAATCAATCTCTTTATTTTCAGCACCACACTTTGGGCATAAAATAATTCTTACTATTTTATCTCCCGGTCTCACTATCGGAGGTCCACCTCCAGCTATAATATCCTTCTTCTCATGTTTTTTGACTTTGGCTCCTATTTTAAGCTTTTTTCCACATTTATAACAATAGATATTTTCTTCGTTATTCTCTGTTGAGCATTTTGGACATATTAAAACTTTAACAATTCTTGGTTTTTCCTCTTCTTCAAGTTCAGTTTCAGATGCAATTATACCTTCTGTTTCTCTTAAAAATTCTTCTGGAACTTCTTCTATGATTGATTCTTCAATTTTTTTAGATTTTGTTTTTTTAACGGGTGTTTTAGGTATATTTTTTAAAACCCCCGAAGCCATTAGCCTTTTACCTCTAATTGTCCCTATACACGCTATTCCTAAACCTAAAATCATTATTAAAAATGTAGAAGGCCCGGGAGATGTGAACAAAGTATATAAACCAATTAACACAATGATAACTCCAATTATATACATCCATATAACTAATAAGTATCTTTTAATAACTTCCGCATTAATATTCATATTTAAATATTTGGTTTATCTTAATAATATTTTTTACTGTTTTAATTTTTCTCCACAAAATGATGAGTGATAATTAGCATAATAGGGACTTAAATGCATTTTTAATTTTTTACACCAAAAAGTTTTATTTAGCGTAAAATTAAATTCTTGATAAAATTCACAGTTTTTGCATTTTTCGGGTAAATCCTTCGGTTCATTCCAATCCAAGTTCACACCAATCCAAAAGCTATCCCCGCTTCTTTTTCTTTCAAAATAAGCTAAAGAATTAATTAAACCCTTAACTTTGGTTGAAATCCTTGAAAATAAATTCTTAAAATCCATTCATATTTTTTCTTTCATCTTTTAAAAACTTTTCCCATTCTCTTTTGTATTTTAAGGTTTTAATTGTTCTGTTATTAATCTTTTAACCTTTTCGCTTGATATAATCCTTAAGATTTTCATAAAAAGTTTTAAAAACGTGTTTAAACAAATTAAAAAAGTTTTCTACATTTTCTATATATTCTTTTGCTGGTTTAATATATGCTTTAGAAAGTTCTTCAAGTTTTTCTTCTTGTTTTTTATTTGGAGTTAAAGAAAGATAAATATACAGCTCTATTTCTGTAATATAATTTTTAAGTTTCTCCATAGTTTAATTTTAAAAAGAAATTTTAAATACTCACATTGAATTTAAAAATTTTAAAAATTTGAATCTCTATACATCGATTTTGATTTAATTTCACTGACTCACTTTAATTTAATTTTGAATATTTGTTTAAAAAATCCTCACTTTTTAAAATTTTATATTTACTATAGAATATATATCAAAAAAGTTATTTTAAAAAATATTAATAAAAAATATTTACTAAATTATATAAATAAAAAAGTATAAAATAAAAAATAACTAATTAAAAATATATTTTACTATTATTTAAATGCTTTTTCTATATATTTTCTCATTCGATCTAATCCCAAATGTAGATAAACGGTAGTGGTTTCTATTCTAGAATGCCCTAATAATTCCTGAATAACATTTAATGGAACACCTTGATTTTGTAAATGTGTGGCGTAACTGTGTCTTAAAGTGTGAGGGTGTATTTCCTCGTATTTTCGGACATTCGCAAGTTTTGCGTATTTTTTTACTATCCTGCGAATATGTCTATCGCTAATAAAACCATTAGAATTTCCTGGGAAAAGAGGACCCTTTCTATTACCAATCCATTCTTTTAATTCTTTAATAAAACCAGGAGGTATAGGAACATATCTATCTTTTTTTCCTTTACTTTGCACGATTTTTACTGTTTTATTGAGTAAATCTATATCTTCAATTTGCAATTTTTGTACTTCACTATTTCTTAAGCCTAAAAAATACATACATTTAAGAAGCATTTGATCTCTTTTATTTTCACAAACAGATATCATTGCGGCAACTTCTTCGGGAGTTAAAAATCTTGGTAATTTTCTTTTAAATTTTGAATTTTTGTTCATTTCTTCACTTTATTTTTCTTTTCTTACCCCACATACCATCTACGAGGCTTCTAAGCTCATCTGGAGAAAATTGAAGATAGTGTGCAGTAGTTGCTATATTCGCATGACCCATATACATTTGTAATTTTCTTAAATCTTCTGCAGTTTTTACTTCTGTTCTAACAGCATGTACAGCAAAACTATGACGGAGATGATGTGGATGAATCTTTTTTGAACCAACTTTTTCTATTCCAATTTCCTTTCCAAGTTTTCTTACAAGTTTAAATACATATTGTCTTGTTACAGGGAATAGTCTTTTATCTTTTCTTTGTTTTTTGAGACCCTTTATTTTACTTTTTTTTATATAACGTTCTAAAAGTTTCATTGTTTCTGAATCTACCGGTTTTAATTCTTTAATAGGCTTTTTTCTTTTAAGAATAGTAAAAATAATTTTTTTATCTTTCCATAAAATATCATCTTCTGTTAACAACAAAACCTCAGAAACCCTTCTCCCACATCTATACATTAGTTGAAGAATTAATTTATCCCTGATATTTTTTGCTGAATTAATTAATTTATTGGCTTGGGTTTTAGTAAGATATCCTTTTGGATCTTTCATTGGTATAGAAGCGAATTCTGCCATTTTATCACCAATTTTTACTTAATTTTTATATTTTTATATTTATATAGTTTACTTTTCATCATTTTGTAAACCAAAAAATGTCCGAATTTTTCTCTCACTTTAAAATATGCATTTTTTGATATTTTTCATAAAAATAGTATAGCTTATAACGTTAAAAAATACTCAAAAAACCATTATTTTGATTTTTTATTTTTTTCTCCTTTCTTCTCCTCTTTAGGTTTTTCTTCTCCTTCTATTTTTTCAAATTTTCTTATTATCGATTCTAAATTATGTGCTATATCCCAGCCATCATCTGTTAATGTTACTGTTTTTATTCTGCCTTTTTTCTCGAATTTAATTAAACCTAATTTTCTTAAAGCATTTAAAATTTTTACGGTGTGAGAGTAAGTGCAATCAGCTTCTTTAGATAAAATTGTAGCGTATATCGGCTGTTTTAAAGTTTTAAGGGCGATCATGATTTTTGCCGGTTTCTCTCTTAAGAACAAATTTTCTAATATTTTCATTATTTAATTTTTTATTTTTTGAAATTTAAATATTTATTGTATTTTTTAAAGTATATACTTTTTAAAAGTTATTTTTAAATATATTTTATTTATTATATTTATTTTTATATGTTCTATTTTAAATATAATTTTTAAAACAACTTTTTTATAATATATACTTTAGTATATAATCAAAAGTGAGAGTTTTTTGAATTTATTTGAAGTTAAAAATTAATTGAAAGGAGGGTTTAAAAATTTAAAAACCGATAGCTATGACCTTTGTTCTATATAAATAGCCAAGAATATTAAGAAGAACCCAATAACTATTGAGGAAATAAAGTTTAGTATTGGATATTCCGGGACTAAAATTAGTTGTGAGGCGTTGTAGATAACTAAAGAAATTGCAAAACCAAATATTGGAACTGACAAAATTCTATTAATTCTTGTTTCTTTTCTGCTTATACTCATACCTATCCAAGCACTTATTCCAGTTAGATAGAAAAAGTAAATAGTTTCTGATAAAAAGGCCGAAATCGTTTCAAAAATACCAACGGATATCCAGAGGTTTATTGTTTCATAGCCCCTGTAAACTGCCAAAGAAGCAAAAGCAATGGCAATAATATATGTGAAAAAGGCAAACCTCTTTCTTGTGAGTGATGTTCTTAATTCTTCTAAAATGCTTAATATATATCCTTCGAGTTGGAACCCCTTTATAAAAAAATAAACGCCTAAAATACCTAATATGATTCTCCATCCAGTTGAACCAAATAAAACATAAAGTATCATAATTAGCGCTGGTAAACCAAAAATTATTCTTGAAATTTTAGGATTATCTAAAGATTCTGTTAAAAAATCCTTTATTTTGTAATAAGTAGATTCCAATTGCTCGGATTGTTTCACTATCAATCTTCTAACAGATAAGATTGGAACTTTGGATTGAATTAAAGGGGTTATATATTCATCTTCGCTTCCATCACTTACTAATATAACAAAATCAGCGGGAAATTTACTTAAAACAGCATTTAATTGATTATTTAATTCCTTATCCGATTTTATACCAACTTCTTTATCTCCTGTAATGGTTGCAACTTCTGTTTCATGTTCTTTTTTCACTTCTTCATAAACCCTTATTGCCTCAAAAATTGCATTAAAATCAGAATCAGAAGGGTCTGCTAAGCCTAAGGCCGTGGCTACCTCTAAATTTTTACTTTTACCAATTATAGGGCCTTGAAATTTTGTTTTTTCTCCTATATCATTATCCCTATCCACACAAAGCACTAAAATCTTGTCTTTTTTCATAAAAACACCTAAAAATTTTATCCTATTGAAAAAAATAACCATTAAATATTTAATCTTTTTGTGTTCTTTAATTGCTTTTTGGTAATTCTAGAAGTTAAATATTTTTATATTTTTAAACTTTCAATGAATATTATGTTTTCAGATACTGAGCAAAAGGCAATATATGAAAAACTCGAACAATTACAAAAAATCAAAGAGGGAACATTAACTCCTCAGGAACTGGCGGATTTAATTACACAAAGAAGAGTTAGATGGATTGATGAACATTTAGAAGAAATGTTAGCAAAATATGATAGGCTAAGTCCTGAGGAACAAGCTTATAGAATTATCTTTTTTGACTACATGAGAATTAATCCAGAACATTTAAAAATAGAGAGAGTTTCTCCACGAAAAATTAAAATAGAATCTTATAATTTTTGCCCATATCTAGAAGCATGCAGAATATTAGGTTTAGACACAAGA
>CAZFVX010000002.1:6040-16902 GCA_964522675.1 uncultured archaeon | reverse complement strand
ATTAGGCCATATAATACTTTTTGCGAGGAGTATATCGAACTCACACCTGATATTTAATTTTTTGATTAAGAAAAATCAGTTTAAGATTTAAGGATTTTTTTAGGATATATTTTTCAAGTAATTAAAAGTAATCAGTAATTTTTCTTTGTAAACCTAACTCAGTATATATTTCATTTTTAGATTGTTTTATTAATTTATTAATTTCTTCACCCGTTACTTCTTCTCCTTTAAAAAGTTTATCTAGAATTATGGAATTTATTTTTCCCTTCTTCTCTTCTATTAATTTGAGAAGTTTTTTTACTGTTTCTACTTTATCTTTAGGAGCAGAAACGCTAAAATAATTCTCAAATATGCTTCCAGAAGGCATATCCGAAGGACTAGCATCTATCTTTGTTAAATTAATACACACACCATTGAAAACCGGATCTTTTGTAATTTCTAAAAGCCCTTCATATATCTTCCAATCAACTTCGTCTTGTGGGTAGATCTCTCTTAAAAAATCTACATAGTTTTTGTCTTCCATATTAAATTATGTAAATAAATTTTTTAAAAATTTCTAATATTTTTATATCTTAAATTTAATTTTTTATTATGTTTTCCCTGGAAGAGTTGATTGAGAAAATTTCTGAGCATACGGAGTTGAGTAAGGAAAAGATTAAAGAGATGATTAAAGAGAAGCAAATTGAACTTTCTGGGCTTGTTTCTTTAGAAGGAGCGGCTTATATAGTTGGAAGGGAACTGGGAGTTTCCTTGTTAAAAGAAAGTAAAAGAGACCTTAAAATAAAAAATATAGTTCCCGGTATGCGTTCTGTTGATTTTTTGGGAAGGATAGTAAAAATTTATGACACGAGGGAATTTGAAAGAAATGGAGAAAAGGGTTCTGTTACGAATATAGTTCTCGGTGATGAAACAAGTTTAATAAGACTTTCCCTTTGGGGAGAAGAAAACAAATTATTGGAAGAATTAAATTTAAAAGAGAATGATGTTGTTAGAGTTTCGAGGGCGTTTGTTAAAGAAGATAATAGAGGAAACCCCGAGGTAAGATTGGGAAAAGTAGGAAAAATAGAAAAGGTGGAGGAAGTTGTAACTTTACCAGAATCAATTGATTTAAAAAAAAGTTTTGATACAGCAAAAGAAAAAATTAAAGATTTAAAAGAAGGCGATTACGGAAAAGTTAGGGCTTGTATAATTCAATTATTTAAAAAAAATCCTTTTTTTAAAGTTTGTCCCAAGTGTGAAAGTAAAGTTGAAGAAACCCCCGAAGGATTTAAATGTTTAGAACATGGATTAGTTGAACCAAAAGATCAGATCGTCATTTCTGGTATTATTGATGATGGGACTGGGAATATAAGGGTAACATTTTTCAGAGATTTGGCTGAAAAAATCTTTGAAAAAAATATCGATGAATTAAAAAAAATTGCCGAGAAGGAAGTTGATGTTACTGCCATTTATGATGTTTTTCCTAATTTTGGAAAGGATTTTATAATAAAAGGAAGGGTTAAAACAAATCAATTCACGGGAAAATTAGAATTATTGGTAAATGAAATAGAGGAGGTTGATTTTAAAAAAGAATCCAAAAAATTGCTTAATAATTTAAAAGTAGAAGATAAAAATAAAGGGGATTAAAAATGGAAGAAGAAATAAAAATTAATGAATTACCCGGAGTGGGACCTAAAATCGCCGAAAAACTTAAAGAAGCGGGTTATGTTGATTTAATGTCAATCGCCGCTGCATCTCCTTCTCAATTAGCAGAAGCTGCAGAAATAGGAGAATCTGTTGCAACTAAAATAATTGATGCTGCAAGATCAAAATTAAAAATGGGTTTTGAATCAGCAACTGAGGTTTTAAAAAGAAGGCAGGAGATTGGAAAAATTACAACTGGGTCAAAAAATTTGGATAATTTATTAAGTGGTGGAATTGAAACACAAGCAATAACAGAGGCTTATGGTGCTTTTGGTTCAGGAAAATCTCAACTCGCGCACCAATTAGCAGTTAACGTTCAACTACCCAAAGAAAAGGGTGGTTTTGAAGGAAAGGTTATATTTATTGATACAGAAAATACATTCAGGCCTGAAAGGATTCAGCAAATGGCCAAATCAAAGGGTTTAGATCCCAATAAAGTGTTAGAAAATATCTTTGTTGCTAAAGCATATAATTCAGACCATCAAGTTTTGCTTGTAGAAAAGGCAAAAGAAATAATTAATAAAGAGAATGTAAAACTTTTAATCGTTGATTCTCTAACTTCTCATTTTAGAGCAGATTATTTGGGTCGAGGGACATTGGCTTCAAGACAACAAAATTTAAACAGGCATTTACACACTTTACAGAAACTTGCAGAAGCATATAATCTAGCTGTTTATGTAACAAACCAGGTTATGTCAAGACCTGATGTTCTTTTTGGAGATCCAACCGCTCCTATAGGAGGTCATATATTAGGTCATCAAGCAACCTTTAGAATTTATTTAAGAAAATCCAAAGATAACAAAAGAATTGCAAGATTAATTGATTCCCCATCACTCCCAGAAGGAGAAGCGGTATTTAAAGTGACTTCAAACGGAATTGAGGATTAAAATATTGAATTAAGTATGAAAAATTTAGCTGTTCCACTGTTAAAACAAAATAAAATGACCTGTGGAATAACAGCCCTGAGAATGGTTCTTTTATATTTTGGTAAAAATATTTCTTCAGAAGAAATTATTAAAAAAGTAGGTGGAATTAAGAAATATGGTGTTAGAACTATAAAATTAGCTGAGTTTGCTAAAAATTTAGGATTTAAGGTTTATTGTTACTCATATAATAAAAAATTGGCAAAAGGAAAAGCAAGAATTAAAAAACCATCCAAATTGGACATAATAAAATTTCTTAAAAAGAAACTTCCTGTTATTATCTCAGTAAGATCATTCTTATTATTTAATGAGGAGCCTTCTAAAGCAGGTCATTTTATTGTAATTACGAAATATGAAAAAGGAAGATTCTGGTATAATGATCCAGATGATGGAAAACAACATAAAATTAAAGAAGATGAACTATTATTTGCATGGTTTAATAACATTTTAGATTCAAGTGCATATCTTTTAGTTCTTCAACCAAAATTTTAATTTAATTTTTTATTTTCCCAAAGAAAAAAATAAGTATGAAAATTGGTTTATTATTGTTGTTTGGTTTAGTTTGTTTTCTTGTTTTTGTGAATGAATGTTTAGCGATAGATACTGCTTTGATTTTAGGTTCTCCCCCAAGCATAAAACATGGAGAGAATTTTGAGGTGATTGCAATTTATAAGAATGAAACAAATATATGTGGTGCTACATGTAAAATTTCTGGTGGATGGCTTTTAAATGAAGTTTATTTATCAGAGGGGATCGATTGTGATTATTCTACAACATTGTTTGCGGATGTTGAGGCCAAGAACTATTTTTTTACCGTGACTTGTGAAAAAGAAGGTTACGAAACAAAATATGAGAGATTTGAAATAAATGTTGAAAAGGCGAATTCACAAATTTCAATTTCCGTTACACCAGAAAATCCTTATGCCGGCGATATGATAAAAGTAACAGCATATTATAATGATTATTATGGAATTTCAATTTCTGGAACATGTAAAGCTAAATTAAAAGATTCTTCTGGAACTTTAGAAAGCAAAACTATGGGGTTTAGTTCTTATTATAATTATTATTCGGTTTATTTTACGGCTCCCGAAGAAGAAGGAAATTATAAAATTGAGGTTACATGTGAAAGTGATAATTATGAAACCAAAAAATCATCAAAATCCTTTTCAGTAACAAAAATAAATGCTCAGTTATCCGTTGATTATAAAAAACCTGTTTATTTTGGTAAAACTATTTGGGTGAATGCGAGATACATGAGCAATGGGGTTTTAATTACAGATGGAACATGTAATTTAAAATTAAGCAAAGGGAATAAAATAATAAAAGAAGAGGAAAAAATAAGCTCTTATTCTTGGAATTTAAGAATACCTTTTGAGGAAGGACCCTTTAAAATGGAAATTACATGTAATTCTAAAAAATATAAAACTATTTTTTACTCATCTTTCATTTATCCACGAGAAAGACCTACGAGTTTAAATGTAATTTATCCATTTAAAACTAATTTTTATCCCAAAGAAACTATTCAAGTAAAGGTTATGTATAAAGACATATTAAATATGAATCCCGTGGAAAATTCAAATTGTTATACAGAAATAGATGGAAAAAAGACTACACTTAAATTTAATAATGGATATTATGAATCTTATTTAGAAAATTTTTCAATAGGGGATTACGAACTTAAAATAACTTGTTCAAAAGAATTTTTTACAAAAAGTGAAAAAATAATTAAAATTCATGTTTATCCGATACCTCTAACAATAGAATGGTCTGATTTTAAAAACGAATATGAGTCGGGAGAACCAATAAATTTAAATATAAGAGTTTTAGATAGATTTGGGAATGTTTCTGATGTGAATTGTAGGGCGAGAATTGAATATTACAAAGGTTTAAATCAGCTTTACAAAACCGAGGATTCGGATATGAAATTTGAAAACGAATATTATAAATTAACTTTAACCGACACGAAAGAACCTAAAAAAATAAGGATAATGGTTAGTTGTGAAGGAGATATTTATGATAAGAAATTGGAAGTTTTTGAAACAAGGATAAGGATGTTAAGTAAAGAAATGGAAGAAAAAGTCGCAACGATTTTAAGTATAACCACAATAATTTTAATAGGACTTATATTTTTTATTAGGAAAAAACTAAAATTAATATAATGATAGATTTTTTATTAACCCTTCTTACAGAAAGTCCGCTTCTCTTTTTAGTTCTTCTTATAAATATAGTGCTTGTTTCCTATTTAGTTATAAGAATTCTTCTTCACTTCTCAAAGAAAAAGAATCCCGAAAAAGTTATAGCCTCGTTTTTATGGAAATTAAGGGCAAAAAAGAAGAAAGAAGAAATAGAAACAATAGAAGATGTTTACAAAATTATAATGGAGCATTTAAGAAAAGATGGACTTTTAGGTAAAAATGAAAAATTTGGTTTTGTTTCAAGAAAAAAAGTTATGGAAAAACTTAATGAAGAAAAGAAAAAGGTTCTAGAGCATTTATTTTACCTTTATGAAGCAAAAATATATGGAGAAAAGGAGATAAAGGATGAAAAGGAAGTTGCTTCTAAGCTCCTTTCTGCTTACCTTAGTGTTTAGCATTTCTGGGGTTTTAGGAAAAGAAATAAATTTAACTTATCCTTATGAACCAATAAATGAAAGTTTATTGATTCTTAGACCTTATTTAGATAGTTCCTTTTTAAATTATTTAAAAGATAATTTGGTTTATCCAGTTATAGATAAGGATGGTACTCCAATTTTTTATTATTCTGAAAACGAAAGCTTTGGATGTAAAGGAATATGTGATAATATAACTATAAGGAATTATACTTTAACCTCAAAAATTTTTAATGGGACATTTCCAAATTATTTAAACGAATCTTTAATTTTAGGCGGTAATGAAACAGAGGAAATAATAAATTCAATAAATGCGATAAGGTTAAGTTTAAATAATAATCCTCAAGCTTTAAATGATTTTGAAAATTATTTATTGGAAAATCACGACTATTTAAAAAGCGTTTATTTTAATGAGAAATATGAAACCGTTTGGGACTATATTATAGAAAAAATAAAGGAGGATAATTATCCACTTTACAATTCAATAATTATGAATTTAAACAAAGGGGATATAGAGGAAAGCGTTAAACTTCTTGAAAATTATTTAAAAGAAAATTTTGATATTAACAGGGCTTATGATTTATCTGATCTTTATTCTGCGTTTGAAGAAGGTAAAATAGGTGAAATTCAAGCAAAAGAAATTTTAGAAAATATATTAAAGAAACTGGCAGAGGAAAGAGGAATAAGGATAAACCCTGAAGATATAAACAAATTTTCTGAATTAATAAATTCACCTGAGTTTAAGGAAGCTTTAGAAAAAGCGATGGAAAAGATAAAAGAGAACCCAGAACTTTATGATAGAATTCAAGATTTAGCAAGAGAAATGATGCAAAGAGAAGAATTTAGAGAAATGCTAAAAAATGCCTTTAAAGAGGCTCTTAAAAATATGGATTGGAAAACAATGAAAGAGATTTTAGATATAATTTCAAAAATGGATAATAAAGAAGAAATAATAAAAGAAATTATGGAAAGTGCTTCCGATTACATGAGGCAAATGGCAGAAGAAGGAAAATTAAATGAAATAATGAACAGTTTAGAAAGTCCTGAAATTAAAGAAATGGTATCAGAAGCAATGAAAAGTTTTTCTGGTGGAATTTTGGATCAAATAAAAAATTTAGGAAAAACGGTATCTTCGGAATTAGTTTATTTATTAGCGATTATTTCAATTATCACCATGCTTTTAGTTTTAACTAAACTTAAAATTTAAGTGAGAAAAATGGAGAGGATAGCGAAAAAATATGAAATTTATGAAAAAAACGTTTCATCTAGAATAATTGGGTTTGAAAAGATAGCAAAATGTTTATTAATTTCCTTAATTGTAAAGGGTCATGTTTTATTAGAAGGCCCTCCGGGTGTGGCTAAAACAATGCTAGCAAAAACTTTCGCCTCTTTAGTTAATGCAAGATTTAAAAGGATTCAATTTACTCCAGATTTATTACCAACAGATATTATAGGTACAATGATTTATGATCCTTCTACAAAAAAATTCTCAATTAGATTGGGTCCTATATTCACAAACATACTTTTAGCAGACGAAATAAACAGGGCATCACCCAAGACACAAGCAGCGCTTTTAGAGGCAATGGAAGAAAGACAAGTGACAATTGAAGGAAAAACCTATCCCTTAGAAGAACCTTTTATGGTCATAGCAACTCAAAATCCTGTTGAACAAGAAGGTACATATCCGTTGCCCGAAGCGCAGTTGGATAGGTTTTTATTTAAAATTAAAATAGGATATCCCACAGAAGATAATGAAGTAAAAATACTTAAAATTAAGTTTCGGGAAAAAGCTCCAGAAATTCAAAAAATATTTGAAAAAAAGGAAATCTTAGAGATAAATAAACTTTTAAATAATATTTATGTTTCAGAAAAAATTATGCAATTCGTTTCTGACATAATTTCTTCTTTAAGAGAGGAACCAAGTATTGCATGGGGACCTAGTCCAAGGGCTTCCATTTCGCTCATAAATATTGCTAAGGCAATAGCATTATTGAAAAAAAGAGATTATGTAGTTCCCGGGGATGTAATAGAATATATAAACTGGGTATTAAATCATAGAGTTGGTCTGAGCCCCGAATATGAAATCGAAGGTATGACAACAGAAAGTATTATAGAGAAAATTTTAGAAAAAGTAGATACGGCTTAAATGAAAAGAATAATTTTTAAAAAAATTGTGAAAAGGTTAATATATGGGATTTTTTTAATTTTTCTTTCTTATATTTTTAATTTTCTTAAAATCCAAAAAATACTTTTAAATATAAAAATTCCAAACACGATTTTAGATTTTATTTATGTTCTTTTTGTTTCATTTTTACCAAGTTTTATATATTGGTCGGGTATTGGAATTCTTTTCTCAATAGGTATAATGCTTTTAAAATATCTCGTTCTTCCAACACATGTGGTAGAGAAACACTATTTGGGAATTAGAAAGGGTAATTTTACAAAATCCTTAATAATATGTATAATTCTTTCTTTACTTATTTTTGGAGCACCATTTTTATTCGAAGGTTCTCCTAACTTTTCAGGAATTGTAGGGGGGATTGATAATACTTTAATTGGCTCAAGTAATTTTTTAATTAATAACTACAATACTTTTCTAGGTCCCATTCTACCAATTTTAGGTTTTATGGTAATAATTGTTGATTATTTATTAATTAAGCCACTTTACATTTTTTCTGGAGTAAGATTCGATGCTTTTCTTTCGGGCTTATTTTTTTCCATTATTTTATACCATTCTTTAATAATTGGTTTAACCAATAGGTATTTAAAAATAGAAAGGACGATATCTAAAAGGTTTTCCCAGGAAGGAGAAAGGGTTATATTAAAAACCACTTTATCCTTTTTACCCGCTCCGAATTTGTTCCTTTCTGGAAAATATATTAAGGGCGGAAAAAATAAAATAAAATCTAAAGAAGATTTTTCATGCTCTCGTTTTGAAATTAAAGAAGAAATGCAATTAAAACAAGGTTATTATAATTTTGATATAATTCCTATTCACATATTTACATTCCCCTTTCTTTATACAAAAATTTATAAAGTTTCAAAGAGGGATTGTGATGTTTTTGTTTTACCTAAACTTAAATATAAAATTAAAGTCCCAATTAAAACGCCCGTGGTTTCAAGAGAAACGGGGAGTTTAATAAAAAGGCAATTAGGTTCCTCTTTAGATTTTGCTGGGTTAAGAGAATATACAAGAGAAGACCCTTTAACCAGAATTTGGTGGAAGGGATATGCTAAATATAATAAACTTTTAGTTAAACAGTTTCATTCTTTTGCAGAGGATAGATGGATGTTGGTTTTGGATTTTACTAATTCAGGAATGGAAACCAAAAAAATTGCTGCGGTTTTACAGTTTGCAAGATTATTTGTAGAATTGTGTACAAGAAAAGACATATCTATAGGTCTTTCTTCCTTTTCCCCCTCTTTTTACTTTACAGATTATCAAATTGATAAAAAGAAATTACTTTCTTCCTTAACAAAAGTAACCACTCCTCTTTATGAGATATCCCCAAAGGGAATAGAACTAATTTTAAAGGATGGTTTAGGTAAAAAAGAATTTGAGATTTTAAAGGCAAAATGTAAGAAAAGAAATATGAGTCTTTCCACTATTTATTTTTCTTCTGGTTTTGGAAGAGAAAGTATATTTTTTTCCTGGAGAAGAGAAAGAGTATTTAAAAACTCTCTAAAAGAATTTTTTATAAAATTAAATAAAAGTGGAAAAATAGTTTTGATTACAGATGGGAAATTTAAAAATATGGATGTATTGAGAAAATTCAAAGGTATGTGTGAAACAAAAAGATGTAACTATATAATTGTTATTACAGAAAAAAATAAACATATTATTAATGAGGTTAAAAAAGCAAGAATAAAACACATATTTTCAGATTATGAGAACATAGTAAAACCGGGATTTATAATAAATTTAGTAGGTTTGTTTTAAATGATTAAAGGAATATTTAACTTAATTAAAAGAACTTACATGCAGTTTTTATTTATATTATTTTTTACAATAATACTTTCCTATATTTTAAATCCAATCCTTTCTTTAGATGATTTTAAAACAAGACTTCTTTTTGGTTCAATTTTCTTAATTTTTTTCTCCTTCTTAATATTAGCAACTCAAAAAATTTAAACTACTCTTGGTCCTTTAAAATATCCCCTTTCTTTATTTTTTGTATTCGCTAAAGCCTCTTTTTGGGTTAAACTTTTTTCTATTTTATCTTTTCTTGTTACATTCTTAACTTCTATTGGCTGGAAAGAAGGTTTTATATTTTTTGTGTCCACTTTTTGTAAATCTTTAAAGGCGTTTAGAACATCTTCTAATTCTTTTGAGAATTTTTCTAGTTCTTTCTCACTTAAATTAATTCTTGCAATCTTCGCAACCCTCTCTACTATTTTTTTATCGACCATAATTATCTTATTACTTATTAATTTACTTTTATAAATTTTAATTTGTTTTAAAAAATATAATTATGAAACAGAGTTTTCTTTTTATTTTAATTTTTCCTTTCTTGGTTCTAAGTTTTCCTTGCAGTTACGCCGCTGATGTAACTACTTTTGTAAGTCCCGATAATAGTTTTGCCGTTTTAAGTGATTATCTTTCTCGAGCAAATTCAAGCCTTTATATTTCTTCTTACAGTTTCACATCTCCTTATATTATGGATCAATTAATAAATGCAAAGAATAAAGGTGTGAATATAATATTAATGGTAGAAGGAGGGCCCGTGGGTGGGATAAGTAATAACTCAAAAAATATATTTTGTAATTTAGAAAAACATAATATTTCGGTTTTTTTGTACAAAGGCAAATTAAGGTTTTTACATTCCAAATATATAATTGAAGATAATTCTTCAATTTTGATATCAACCGAAAATTTTGGTTATGATGGCTTTCCAAAAAACAATAATTTTGGAAACAGAGGTTGGGGAGCAATAATAGAAGATGAAGAAATAGCCAATGAATTTTTATCTTTATTTTTTAATGACTTAAAAGATTCAGAAAAATTTTCTTGCGAACAATTTAAAGAAGTTTATTATCTTGAGTTTTTTGGAAACTACAAACCAAAGTTTTTATCAGAAACTTATGAAAATCAATCTGTAAAAATTGTTATTGGCCCGGAGAATTCTCTTGAGTCCGTTTTAAATTTAATAGATTCTGCTAAAAAATCGATTTATGTTGAACAATTTTATATTTATAAATATTGGGGTTCAGTTAAACATGGTTCGGTTGAGGAAAGTCCAAATTTATTTTTAAACGCGCTTATTAAAAAAGCCAGAGAAGGTTTAGATATTAAAATTTTAATGGACTCTTCTCCCTACAATATAGAAAAAGATGATCCCGTAAGCAATTATAACACAATGAATTATATAAATAACCTTTCTAAAAAAGAGAATTTAAGTATAGAAGCAAAATTAGTTAATTTAGAAAAAAATGGATATAAAAAAATCCATACAAAGGGTTTAATAATTGATAATGAAACAGTTTTAATTTCAAGTATAAATTGGAATGAAAATTCGGTTAAAAATAACAGAGAAATTGGCATAATAATCACTGGTAATGCAGCAAAATATTATGTAAATGTTTTTATGGATGATTGGTATGGAAGGCGAGAACCAGAAAAAAATAATTTAATCTCAATTTTTGGATTC
>CAZFVX010000002.1:0-5940 GCA_964522675.1 uncultured archaeon | reverse complement strand
TAAAAATAAAAGATAGTAAATTTTTTAAGCGTTTTTTTGAAAAACTATTGATTTTGTGCTGATTTTACTAGTTCTTGAATTTCTGGCGCAAGTTGATTCATTTTTTCTATAATTTCTTTTGCTTCTTCTTGAATTTCGTTAATTAAATTTTCAATTTCTTTTTTTCTTTTTTCTAATATTTCTTCTGCGGATTCTAATTCATTTATAGTTAAAATTCCCGCTCCCAAATTCACTAAAACTTTTTTCAAATCTTTTATTTCCCCAAAGGCATAGCAATCGGGACCCAATGGTATTAAAACATCATTTTTTTCTTTCATTTTTTTAAAATCAGCAACAGCTTGTTTGGTTGTTTCGATCTCAATAAATCTTCTTTCAATTAATGCTTGTTCTTGTTTTAATTCCTCAAGTCTTTTTTCCAGCAACTGATAAACCAAAAATTTTTCTTGAAGTTCGTTTGTCATATAATCAAATTAAATTTATTTTATTTAAAGCTTTTTATTTACAAAATATTGTAAAGCAATTTAAACCGTATATAATTTCTTTTAAACACCCCAAATATTTTTTACCCGTTTCCGTCATCATATATCTTCTATCATCTTTTTTAATAATGCCATATTTTTCTATTTTATTTAAATTAATCTTTAAATGCCTCAAGTTCATATTTAATTTTTCTGTTTTTTCAAGGGTTAGAAGAATTTTACGAACACGATACATTTCATATAAAATTTCAGAATCATAACCTCTTTCTATAAGAGCAGTATAATAATCTAAAAAATTCTCGCCAATTTCAGTTAATTTCCATTTTTTTCCGTTTCTTTCTTCTAAACCAAAACCACCATAAATTAAACCAAATTTTTTTAATTTATGTAAAAAATGATTATTCCTTGGTTTTATACTCACACTTTTCTTAATTTCTGATGTAGTTAAACAATTGTTTTCATAAAGCAATTTAAGAATCTCAATTGATTTGGGATTTAAAACGGCAGTTATTTCCGATGAATACAAACTAAGTTCTTGTTTCATTCTAATTAAATAAATAGTAAAAAATTTAAGCTTTAAACTAAACTTAAAGAACCCGTTATTTTATCGATTTTTTCTTCTTTTGCAGGTCCTATGCCGAGGGCTGTTATTGTTCCTGGTTCAACTTCTGTTAGACCCGCATCTCTCACGAGAAAATGGGGAAGTTTTGCTTTTTTAACCTTTTCATGAATTTCTAAGAGTTTTTTTAAATCCTTAACCTTCACCACAACCTTTTTTTCTCCACTTTTTCTCCAATTCCTTTTATCAAACCAGTTCGCCCTTTCATAAGAACCAAGGGAAGCATGGCATGCCTGAACAATTTTTTTGCCTAAAGAAATTTTTAAATCTTCTCTTAAAACTATAACTTGTTTGTACATTTTATCCTCTAATGTTTAATAATTATTTAATAATTTAATTATTTTACTGAAACAAACTTGTTTCCCTTTATATAAAATCTTAGTGGTAATTCCTTACCCCGTTTTATGCCTATTCTCGTGGTTGTGACAATTTCAAAATTTTCTTTTTTACCTCTTGTAATGAATAAATTGCTTTTTGTTAAATCCAAACCATTATGTTTTTTATTTATTCCAAAGGCTTGAGTAAGTTTTCCTGGACCATTTGTTAGGTTCTGGATTTCTTTGGATTTTCTGTTTTCTTTCATTATCTCAATCCCTTCCAAAGGTTCTAATGCCCTAAATAAAACTGCTCCCGCTTTCCCCCCTTTCTCAGTTACCACATTTAATAACCAATGATTCCCATAACAAAAATAAACATAAGCAAAACCAGGTAAGCCGTACATTATCTCATTTCTTGGTGTTTTGCCTTTATAAGCATGAGAACCAGGGTCATTTTCACCGTAATAAGCTTCAACTTCAACTATTTTTCCTTTTAAAACCCCTTTAGGAGTTCTATGAACTAAAACCTTACCTAACAAATCCTTAGCAACCTCTTTTGTGTCCCTTTCATAAAACTTTCTTGATAAAGGTTTCATATTCAAAAAATTAAACCTTTGAAGAATAAAAATTTAAGTGTTACCACTAATTTAGTTAATAGGTGAAAAATATGGAATATCAACAAGGGACAATTGGAAAAATAGAATCAGTTATAAGATCTTATTTGGACTTTTATACAAGATTATTTGAGTCAACAATAGAAACCCAAGGAAAAACGGGAGATTTTTTTGAAGAGTATCTTGTAGAAATAAAAGAAAAATTTCCAGAAATTCTTTATAGAACTGCAGTAGTAAATGTATGTAAAAAACATGGAAAAGACCCAGATAATCTTTATAGGTCGGTTGGTGAATTAACAGAAGAAATTGGCATAAATGATTTTTTTAAAGAAGTTGTACAAGCTATGGAAAACGAGGAAGTGAGAAGTAGTGTGATAGAAAAAGTAAAAGTTGCATTTTGCATAGCAAATATGTACTTTTATGGATTTATTTAAATTCATAATTTATTTTTTATTTTTTCTGTTTTTGGAAAAATATATTTGAACTAAAAGATAAATAATTAATATATGCTTAAAAGAGTTCCAATTTTAGGCTTGAGATTAAAAAAGGCAAAAAAGGTCTCTAGAAAATTTATAAGTTTGGGGGATTATTTTGTTAATTTTTTCCCGGGGTTGGAGTTTCAATTACAGCAAGCGGATATAGATGCAGAACCAAGGGAGTGGTTGGCAATTGCCTCTTATACTTCTTCCTGCTTCTTTCTTTTAATATTCACGAGTGTGTTTTTAATAGGGGTTATTGCGAAAATAGAACTATTAAGAGTTTTTTATATTTCTTTTCTCGTGGGCATTTCTATAGGAATAACAATGTTTTTTTATTTAGGAAATTATCCTAAACTTTTTGTTGTTAGAAAAGTAAAGGATATAGAAAAAAATTTAGTTTTTGCTATTCAGCACTTGCTCATTCAAGTAAATTCCGGTGTGCCTTTATTTAATTCTTTGGTTTCTATAAGCACGAGTAATTATGGTTCTCTTTCTCAAGAAATTAAAAAAGCGGTGGATGAGATAAACACGGGAAAATCAGAAGTAGAAGCACTAGAGATGCTGGCAAGAGAAAACCCTTCATTTTATTTTAGAAGAATTTTATGGCAGTTAATAAATGCTTTAAAAGCGGGAGCGGACATAGGTTCAACTTTAAGAGAGATTATGAATATGTTTTCAATAGATCAAAGAATTGAGATTAGAAAATATGGTTCTCAATTAAATCCTTTAGCATTATTTTATATGGTTTTTGCTGTAATATTTCCAACTTTAGGGGTCACATTCTTATTAGTCTTAACATCCTTTTTGGGTGCTCAGTTTAATGTGGAGTTCGTTTTAATCGGTGTGTTATTTATACTATTTATTTTTCAGTTCATGTTCATAGGACTTGTTAAATCAAGAAGGCCGATAGGGGTTTAAATGTATAAAATAATGCCAAGAAATTATAGAGAAAAGATTGGTGAATTATTAAGGCTTTCGGGAAGTAAAATTTCTCCACAAATGTTCATTAATTATTCTTTTTCTTTTAGCTTTGCCATCGGTTTCGTTGTTGCTTTATTTCTTAAAGAATATTTAATTTTTATTTGGCTTGGGGTTTTTATTTGTACATTCTTCCTTTTCCATGGTTTTTTATTGCTTGCCATAGAGAAAAGAGCAAGCTATGTGGAGACTGTTTTACCCGATGCCTTGCAATTAATGTCGGCAAATTTAAAAGCGGGTTTTATACCAAGTCAAGCATTATTTCTTTCTTCAAGACCCGAATTCGGACCTTTATCAGATGCAATTAAAAAAAGCGGAAAAGAGATAATGACGGGAAAATCTTTGGAAGAGGGATTGAAAGAAATACCAAAATATATTAAGTCCAAGGTTTTAGAAACTACGATCCATTTAATAAGTGAGGGTGTAAAAGCGGGTGGAGAATTAGTTTCTCTACTTGAAGAGAACGCAGCCAATTTAAGAAGAACAGAATCAATAAGAAAGGAAATAAAAGCTAATATTTTAACATATACGATCTTCATATTTTTTGCTGGATGTTTGGGAGCACCTGTGCTTTATGCATTGTCTTCTTTCTTACTTCAAACAATTCAAGGGTTCGGAGGTTCTGTTCAAATGCCCGAATCTAGGATTGGCGGAATTTCACTTTTTCAAATGAGTTTAAGTGTTTCACCCGAATTTTTATTTTATTTTTCTTTAACGGCGATCATACTTACAACAACTTTTAGTGGTTTAATTATTGGTTTAATTCAAACGGGAAAAGAAACAAGTGGAATAAAATATATACCCGTTTTAGTTACAATCGCTTTACTTGTTTTTCTTGGCGCAAAAATTTTAATCACATCAACATTTGGAGCGATGTTTCCAACATAAAACCGAATAAAAATATTTATATTGGGGAAGAACCAATATATTTAAATATAGGAGATGAACATGATGAGAAAAGGTCAAACTGCAATGGAATATTTAATGACATACGGATGGGCAATTTTGATTGTAATAATAGTGGCAGGAGCCTTGTATGCATTAGGTGTCTTTAACCCAGCAACTTATACACAAGAAGGAGCTACAGGATTTTCAAGTGTAGGAGCACCAGCGCCGGGTTCGTGGCAATTAAAAACAGATGGAAGTTTTGTTGTATTACTTAAAAATAATTTGCCTAATACAATTAATATCACTGCAGCAACAGTAAAACTTGGGAATGTCGAGTGTTCTACTATAAGAGTGAATAATCAAAATCCAGCTACAAATCCCGTTGGACCAATTGGGACTGGAGCTGATTTTAATATTACGGCAACTTGCACAAATGCACCATCAACTGCTGGTTCAGCATACTCAATAAGTGTAACTTTAACATATGACAATTTAGATACAGGGCTTACTGATTTCACAGATTCTGGAACATTAACAGGAAAAACAAGTGGTTAATTGCCCATTTTTTTGTTTTTTATTTGAATTTTTTAGTGGTTTTTTTATTTTAATTTTTGGAAAAAATTAATGTATTAAGAGAAAGAGTGTCTCTCTTTCTGATTAAATGAGTAAAAAATAAATAAAAGAAATAGCTAAAAATATTTAAATCTATTGGGTATTAATTAACTATTAATTTAAACGACCCGGGCAACTGGGGAGGTGAGAATATGAATTTTAAGGTTGTGGTTTCAGACCCGAAAACAAGAAAAGCATATCAAAGAGAAGTGGATCAAAATGCTTCGGGTTTGATAGGTAAAAAAATTGGAGATACAGTTAAAGGCGATTTTTTAGGACTTTCTGGATATGAATTACAAATTACAGGCGGTTCAGACAAAGATGGATTTCCAATGAGAAAGGACATTCAAGGAACGGCAAGGAAAAAAGTTTTATTAGCATTTCCACCTGGTTTTCATCCCAAAAGAAAGGGACAGAGAAAAAAGAAATCAGTTAGAGGAAATACGATTTCTCAAGATATAACACAAGTAAATGTAAAAATAGTTAAATACGGACAAAAACCAATAGAACAATTATTTAAAATCGAGAAAAAAGCCGAAAAGGAAGCAGAGAAAGCAGAGGAAAAACCAAAGGAAGAAGCAAAAACTGAAGAGGGAGTTAAGGAAGAGGAAAAGGTAGAAGGAAAAGAGAAAACTAAAGAGAAAGCAGAGGAAAAACCTGAAACTAAAGAGAAGATAGAAGAAACCAAACCAAAAGAAACTGAGGAAAAAAAGGAAGCTAAAGAAACTGAACCAGAAAAAAAGGAAGAAGCTAAACCAGAGGAAACTAAGAAAAAGGAGGAAACAGAATCTCAAAAAGAAGGCGAAAAGAAGTAATTCACAAAAATAAAAGGGCGAAATAGATGCAAGAGGATGTTGAAAATAAATGTCCCTATAAAGAAAGATCAGGAAAAGATTTTTACTGTTCTTATTATAACAGACCCACTAATCCAGAGTGTCAACCTTATTCTGTTAT
>CAZFVX010000001.1:58204-63226 GCA_964522675.1 uncultured archaeon | reverse complement strand
ATCATAATTAATTAGTCTATATTCTTTAAAATACTTTTGATTTTAATGGCGGACTTACAACTCTTCGGGATTTCTCACTTCGTGAGAACCGCCTGCGGCTATTCCTCGTCCTCGTTTCACTCGGAGAATATAACAGGCATTAAACGACTTCGGCAACAAGTTGCCTTCGTCCAAATTGATGCTACGCCAAAAACTTCTCTTAATCGCGTACATTTTTTATTATGTGCCCCGAGTGGAGCGAAGCGGGACGAGAATGTAATGTAGTCGAGCGAACGAAGTGAGCGAAGAAGTTGTGAGTCAGCCAATTACTTTGTTTCATCAAGAATGATTTTGTCTTTAAATCCACCTCTTTCTTCAACCTTCTTTTTTCTGAGCAGCTCCAATTTTTCTTTATCAAAATTCTTAAAATCGCATATTGCATAAATAACTTCAAGAATGTCAGTAAGTTCTTCTTCATTACTATCTTTAAGAAATTCATCGACTTCTTCTTGAAGCTTTTCTTTTAGTTTTTGCCAATATTCTTCATCATCAGCAATATGCGTGATTGGAACTGCTCCTTTATTTTTTATAATTTCGGGAATTTTATCACGAACAAGTTTATTGTATTTCATAATAATTATAGTTAAGAGGTGGATTATATAATTCTTTTGGCTGGCGAGTAATTGCACATAACAGCAGCTATACCAACAATAAACTTACAGAACTTGAAAAGCAAAAATTTAAAAATATGAAAGTTAAATATCGAATAGATGATATTATGGTTGACGAATTCGGACTCGCTAAAGAAGATTTAGCAAAAACAATTATAGGAGAGATAGTTTTATCTGATAATCCCAATGGGGTTATTAAAAAATGGAGAAATATATTTAAGGTCTCGCAGAAAAGATTAGCCAATGAATTAGGCATAACTTCTTCTGTTGTTTCTGATTACGAATCCGGAAGAAGAAAATCCCCGGGAATAAAGGTAATTAAAAATTATATTGATGCCTTGCTTAGAATAGACGAAAGAAGAGGGGGGCAAATAATAAGGAGTTTTATAAAATCTACTCATTCAACGCCAATTTCCAATGCCATCGTTAGTATAAAGGAGTTTTCAGAGGGGATTGATGTAGAAGATTTTTGTAATATAATAAATGCCATACCAATAGTAAAAACCGAAGGTATGTATCAAAAAATTTATGGGTACACAATAATTGATTCTGTAAAAGCGATATTAGAATTGTCCTTTTCTGAATTAATAAAATTATATGGGATTACGACACAGAGGGCATTGATTTTTACCAATGTGTCAAGAGGGAGGTCTCCAATGGTGGCCATAAAAGTAACTAATCTAAAACCAAGTTTGGTTGTTTTTCATGGTTTGGATGTGGTTGATGAACTTGCAAAATCAATAGCGAAGGTTGAATCTATACCATTAGCCGTTTGTAGATTGGAAAATGTTGAGGATATTGTTAGAAATTTAGAAAATTTTAAATAGTTTCTTTTTTAATTTCGCATTTTATTTCTTTATTAATCTCAACAATACCGTAACAACCGTTAAAAACGGGTCCCGGATAAAATAATTTCGTTTTATTAATTTCATCTATACCAGCTGCTTCGTGAATATGAGCAGAAATTGCAAGTATGGGCTGTTCCTTTGAAATGAATTTTTTTATTTCTTCAGAACCAACATGAACGCCTGAACTGACTTTATCTAATTTTGTATTTTTCGGTGGGTTATGAGTAACTAAAACAAATTTTTTATTTTTAATTTCTTTTTTTAATTCCTCCAAACTTTCTTTAACTTCTTTTTCAGGTGGTTCGAAGTTCGTGTTAAACGGAGTTTCAGCTCCACCGAAACCTAAAAAATAAACGTCTTTGAACTTTTTTACTTTGTTATGTAGATTAACGCCATATTCATCAAATAAATCTAAAATTTCATAAGGGTCATGATTTCCCGGGACGGCAAAAACTGGAATTTTTAAACTAAGCATTTTTTGAAGAATAATTTCTGCTATATCAATTTGAGAGAATCCGTTTGGAACATCAAACTGATCTGTAAAATCACCGGGGCATATAATTAAATCGAATCCATTAGATTTTATTTTATTTAAAAGTTTAGAAAGTTCATCATATTTTCCATGAATATCGGCAAGAACTAAAATTTTCATATTTTATTAATATAATGAATTTTTAAATAAATTATGAGAAATATAACAGTGTTATATATCTTTAAATTCAACTTCTCTTGTTTCTAAATTAACAACGGCAACAGAATCTTTATTTGAAATTATCGTTATTCCTTTATAATTTTCTATCCATTTTTTATTTGAAATTAACCAAATTATATCCGGTATTGGGTCAATTAAAAAATAATCTTCATTATTTAAAATTTGATTTAAAGATGGGGATAAATGCCTTTTTTTAATAAAGTTTAAAACTTCTTCTTTGGTTAAATTTTCTTTTGGTTTATAAACTAAAATATTAAAATCTTTATCTTCCTTTGAAATTTTTATCCATCCCGGGTTAGGGAAATTTGAGATTATATTTTCTTTGGTTAAATTTTCTTTAAACTCTGGAATTAATATTAAATCGTTGGAATTCATTTTTTCGTTTATTTTTGTCGTTAAAATTAATTTTATATTTTTAATTTTCTTTATTTCGTTCGTTAAAGGCACATCGGGAAATATTATTTTATTTCCAAAAAATTTTCCATTTTTCATATATCCATTCACGCCAACGACATCATTAACAAAAATATTTTCGGTGTCTTTAATATTTACTTCAATTTCTCCCGTTGGGTCTTCCAAAATGATTCCATTGGGGAAAACTTCTTTAACAATTCCTATTATATCCACATTGGAGTTAAAGTTACTGACTTTATTTATCGAAACTGGATTAATTTTCTTAACTAACAAATTTTTTATACCCTCATATTTATTATTAAAATATTCAATAAAATCGTGGGGAGAAAGTTTATTTTTAATATTAATTTCTCTTATTTTTACACTAAATTTTGGTTTTTTGATACTTTCAATAAAAATTTCTTTTTTCTCCACCGATTTCAAAACTTCGTCTAGATTTTCTTCATCAACTTCCTCTAGAACCTTTGGAGAAATTAAAAATCCTTTTTCAAAAAATTTTTTAACTATCTCTTCTTTACCCATTTTAAAACCTAATAAAATTCTTTATTTAATAAGTTTTCTGCTTCTTCGAGGATTTTTTTAGATAAATTTAAACTAATAATTCTCGTTCTTCCGTATCTTCCCTTAGAGATTATTTTTGCGTTAACAATTCCAAACATATCAAGCTCAGAAATTAAATCGGAGACCCTTCTTTGAGTTAAAGGCGTTAAGCCATTTCCGGAACAAATTTTTGTGTAAAAATCGTAAACATCCCCGGTTTGTATATTTTCAATTCCCTTTTTATGAAGATTTATTATTGAAAGCAGAACCGCTTTTGATTGTTTTGGTTGTGTTTTTATTATTTCTGAAATTCTATTCATATCCAATTTACTTTGTGCTAAATTAACATGCCTTTCTAATACCCTACTTTCCCCCTCTCTTTCGGCAATTTCTCCAGCAACCCTAAGTAAATCCAAAGCTTTTCTTGCATCACCATGTTCTTGTGCAGCCAAGGCAGCACATTTAGCTATAGCAGCCGGATCAACACAATTTTCATTAAAAGCCGATTTCACTCTTTGATTTAATATTTCTCTTAATTCGTTTGCATTATAAGGTGGGAAGATTATTTCTTCTTCCGATAAAGAAGATTTTACTCTTGGATCTAATTCATCAATAAAAGAAACGTTATTTGAAATCCCAATCAATGAAACTTTACTTTTTTCAAGTTCTTCATTAATTCTAGTTAGATTATACAAAACACCATCACCTACCTTTTTAACTAATTCATCAACTTCATCAAGAATTATTAAAACGTTTCGTTCTTCGGAATCTAAAATTTGGAAAAACTTTTTATATAATCTTTCTGTTGGTAAACCAGTATAAGGAACCTCTTCACCAAAATTAGATATTAATTGAGCTAATAATCTATATTCTGTATCAGAAACTTTTTTCATCTTACAATTTATATAAATTATTTTAACTTTAAATTCCACATGCTTTGCCAAATCCATGATATTTGAAGAAACGTGTTTACAAACAAGGGTTTTACCGGTTCCCGTTTTTCCATAAATAAAAATATTTGATACCTTTTCATTTCTTAAAAAAGGTGCTAAAATTAAACCTAACTGTTTTATTTGTTCTTCTCTATAAGGAATATTTTGAGGTGTGAATCTTGTTGATAGTATCTCTTTATTTTTAAAGATGGGTCTTTTATTAATATAACCTTGAAGTATTTCCTTGAGAGATTTTTGAGTTTCCATATTACCCCTAAATTTCATATGGAAAATGTATTTATAAGGTTTACTTCCTTTGGAGATATATAACATTGTTATATGAAATAAACCTTTATTTATTATATTAAAATATTTCCATAAGAAATAAAGGTGTCTGGGGGTTTATTAATTTTAAGATAAAATAATGAATTATGAAAAAATATAATAAGGGTGTTAGATGGGAAAGAGAATTATTAGAATTTTTAAATTATAAAGGATTTAGTTGTATAAGGTCTGCTTCAAGTGGAGGTTATTATTTTCCCGTTGATGTCGTTGCGATAAAAAAGAGTTTGGTATTAGCCTTTGAATGTAAATCTTGGAAAACAAAACCAAGTTTATCTAAAAAAGATTTTGAAAAATTTAAAAAATGGTGCGAAAAAGCCGGGGCCTGGGGATTTTTGGCGTGGAGAAAAAATAAAGATGAGTGGTTATTTCTCCCATTAAAAAATATAGAAAAAAATGAATATCAGGATGATAAATGGATAAAAATGGAAAAACTGTTAGATACTTTTATTTTTTAAAAAGATAAATTTTTAAATTTATGTTAATTATATTTAACATAAAATAGAATTTAGGTTAAATATGGCAGAAATTAGAGAAGCTTTATATGATTTTAATCCTTGGTGGAAGGGAAAGTTTACAGTAAA
>CAZFVX010000001.1:36615-58104 GCA_964522675.1 uncultured archaeon | reverse complement strand
ATGTTAAAAATTGTGGAAGACTATATTAAAAGGGGATTTAACCCAAAAAACATAATTTATTTTTCATTTGACGAATTTCAAGAAAGAGAAATAAGAACTATAATAAAAGAATATGAAGATATAATGGAAAAAGATTTTAAAAAAGGAAAATATTTATTTTTACTTGATGAAATTCAGAAATTAAAAAATTGGGAAAACCAATTAAAAACAATTTATGATATTTTTAAAGGGAAAGTTAAAATAATAATTTCTGGTTCAGAATCATTATTTATAAGAAAACAATCAAAAGAAACTCTTGTTGGAAGAATTTTTGAATTTAAAATAAATCCATTATCATTTAAAGAATTTTTAATTTTCAAAAAAAGGAAATTTAAACCAATTGGTCTTTATGAAAAAGAACTAAATAAATTATTTAATGAATTTATTCTCACCCAAGGATTCCCAGAATTAGTAGATGTTAAAGATAAAGACATAATAAGAAAATATATTAAAGAAAGTGTTGTAGAAAAAATAATTTATAAAGATATACCTAAACTATTTAAAATTAAAGATATAAGCATAATAGAGTCGATACTTAATATTTTTACAGAAGACCCAGGAGAATTGATAGAAATTTCAGAATTGGCAAAAGAATTGAAAATCTCAAGACAAACACTTTCAAATTATTTAAATTATCTTGAAGAATCTTTTTTAATTAAAAAATTATATAATTTTTCAAAAAGTAGAAGAAAAGTTGAAAGAAAATTAAAAAAGTATTATCCATCTATAATTTCTGTTGATTTGGTGTTTAAAGAGGATGAAATTTCTAAATCAAAGGTTTTTGAATGGATAATGGTTAATCAATTAAATGCGGAATTTTTTTGGAGAGATCCTTATAAAAATGAAGTAGATGTGATTTTAATTAGAAAAAAAATTATACCAATAGAAATTAAATATGGAAAAATAGAATTAAAAAATCTAAATTTGTTCATGAAAAAATTTAAAATTAATAATGGTTATATAATTTCAAGAAAAATAGAAGAAGTTAAGAAAATAAATGGAAAAACAATTTATATAATCCCTACGTTTAAATTTTTATTAACCCCTAAATTTGTAAAACTTTAATAAAAACCCAAAGATTAATTAAATATATGAAAAATTTAAAAAATTTTTTTAATCCTAAAACAGTTGCAGTTATTGGTGCTTCAAGAAACCCACAAAAGATAGGACATGTTATTTTTAGAAATTTTCTAGAGGAGGATTTTAAAGGAGAAGTTTTCCCTATAAACCCAAAAGCAGATGAACTATTTGGACGCAAATGTTACCCTTCTGTTTTGGATGTAAAAAAACATATAGATTTGGCAATTATTGCTGTTCCAGCAGAAATCACACCAAAGGTTTTAGAGGAATGTGGTAAAAAAAGAATAAGTTCAGTTATTATAATCTCTGGTGGGTTTAAAGAAATTGGTAATATAGAACTAGAAAAAAAACTAGAAAAAATTATTAAAAAATACAAAATAAATGTGATAGGCCCCAATTGTGTTGGCATTTATGACCCATATTCTGGTGTAGATACAATTTTTTTACCCAAATATAAGTTGGGAAGACCTGGGAGGGGTAATATAGCATTTATTTCTCAATCGGGTGCATTAGGTTCTGTTATGCTTGATTGGATGGCAATGAAAAACTATAAATTATCGAAATTTATTTCTTATGGGAATGCCGTAGATGTTGATGAAGCAGACTTAACAGAATATTTAGCAAAAGACCCCAAAACAAAAGTTATATGTGCGTATTTTGAAGGTGTTAAAGAAGGAAGAAAATTTTTTGAGATCGTAAAAAAGGTATCAAAGAAAAAACCAATAATTGTTTTAAAGGGAGGGATTACAGAAGAAGGAAGCAAAGCCGTTTCTTCTCACACGGGTTCTTTAGCGGGCTCTTATGAAATTTATTCAGCGGTTTTTAAACAATCAGGTGTTTTACAGGCAAAGGACTTAGAAGAATTATTTAATTTTGCAAGAATTTTATCCCAAGAAATAATGCCAAAAGGAAATAAAGTTCAAATAATAACCGATGGTGGTGGTTATGGAGTTTTAACTACAGACGCTCTTTTAACTCAGGGTTTAAAACTTGCAAAAATGAAAAAAGAAAATTTAAATAAAATTAAAAAAGTTTCACCACCTCATGTCGTTTTGAGGAATCCGATAGATTTAACAGGTGATGCAAATTCAGAAAGATACAGAGTCGCCATAGAAGCTGCTTTAGAAGACCCTGGAGTAGATATAATTGTGGTTATTCTTTTAATTCAAGTACCAACCTTGGATGCAGATATAGTGGAAGTTGTTGGCGAGGCTTTTTCTAGAAGAAAAAAACCAATTATAGTTATTGCCGCTGGTGGTGAGTTTGTTGAAGTTTTAAAGAAATCGATAGAAAATTTTGGAATACCAACTTTTTCATGTCCACAAAAAGCAGCAAAAGCAATAAAAATTTTATATGATTACAGCCAAGAAAAAATTTAAAATAATTTTTTCACATTATTTATTTCTTCTGCTGGAACGCAAACAATTACTCTATCACCCAATAAAATTTTTGTTTCTGGTTTTGGTAATACTATCCCTCCGTTTCTATGAATCAAACTTATAACAAAGTTTTTAGATATTTGACCTACGGTTTTACTCATAATCTTTGATTTTTCAGAAACAACAAACTCAATTATACTTGCTTTCCCACCACCAATTAATGCAATAGTATTTGTATCTTGTCCTTCAATCGCGTTTTTAAAAGCTAAAAGTGCACAAGTTGTGGCATTCACCAAAGAAGAAATACCGCTTTTTATAAAAATTTCTTCGTTTGACGCTTCGTTTACCCTCCCAACTATTTTTGAAATTTTAAAGGATTTAGCAACTTCGCAAACCATTAAATTTGTTTTATCATCCTCTGTCATTGCTACAATTACATCGGCGCTTTCTATATTGGCATCTTTTAATATTTTTGTATCGGTCGCATCTCCGTTAACAACTAAAGCATCTAAACTTTCTGCTAATTTTTCTGCTCTTTCTGAATCCTTTTCAATTACAACAACATCATTTTTTTCTTTTATAAGAAGCTCTGCCAATGCTTTTCCCAATCTTCCACCACCAGCAATTATCACGTGCATAATTATCTAATTATATTTGTGTTTTAATTATTAAATATTTGTATGGTCTCTTGAAACATTAAAAAGTTAAAATTTAATTCAATAGTTTAACCTCCCAATCCTCATTCACTTTTCTTACTTCAACTATACAACCCGTTTTGAAATACACTTTTTCGATCTCTTTTAATGGTTTATCGGTAAGATGCTTTATTATTATTTTTATAATTGTTGCATGAGTAACTAAAACAACGGGTTTTTTATTTTCTATAATTCTTGAGAGAAGTGGAAGAATCCTTTTTAAAGCATCAGAATAACTCTCTCCCTTGGGAATTCTAAAATTCCATTTATCTTTTTCTCGCTCCTCCAAAATCTCTGGATATTTTTCTTTTACTTCTTTTCTACTAAACCCTTCAAATATACCAAAATTAACTTCTTTTAAAATCTCGTTTTCTTCAACTTCTTTTTTTGTGATTTTAGAGATTATTTTAGCAGTTTCTTTCGCACGTGATAAAGGACTTGTAATTATTTTTTCAAATTTCAGGTGTTTAAGAAAATTTGCTACTTCTTTAGCTTTCTTTCTTCCCTCTTTGGAAAGTGGAATATCTGTAAAACTCAAATACCCGTGTTTTTTCCAAGAAGTTTGGCAATGACGAACTAAATAAAACTTCATTAATTTTTTATCAAATTACATCATTAAATATATTTCATTAATCTTTAAATAAAAGGAATCCAAAAAAATAATAGTGGAAAAATGTTAGTTGTTTACGAATTATTGAATAAACATATAAAAAACGAACTTAAAAACGCTATAGAAGGAAAAGGAATAAAAATAAGACCAGAAATCGGCGATAATGTTAATTTAGCTCCTTTGAGGGGGGTTTTATTAACTTTAGAACTTTTATCCTCTGGGACATCATCTGTAATTTATTATGCCGGTAAAAATTTTGGTTATAATGTTGTTGCACATCAAATAAATGGAAAAACTCTTAAGGAAGTTTTAAAAAATCTAAAAGTTTATTTTCAAAAAACAAATTCAGGCATGCCTAAAATAAAAGAAGTTGGTAAAGAAAAGGCAACATTCGTGGTTGACCAGTGTGCAACCGCCTACGGAATTCCGAATATAGGGAGACCTTTATGTTCATTTAACGCTGGAATGATCGCTGGTGCCATTTCTAAATCTTTGAAAAAAATGGCCATTGTTTATGAAAGAAAGTGCTGGGGATTGGGTGATAAAGTTTGTGAATTTCATATAAGAGTTCTCAAATAACTTTTTTAGTTTCTCATACAAATAAATATAAGGGAAAATGAATTTTAAATCGATACTTTCTTATCTGGGAACAATTTTAGAAATTTTAGGAATACTTATATTAATCCCAATTTTCATCGCATGGGTTTATGAAGAAAACATTTATTTAAATTTTTTAGTTCCCGCTATAATTTCTTTTATACTAGGTTCTTTTTTAGATAGGTATTTTAAAAAGGACGAATTAACGCTCGGTTCTGCCGTGGTTTTGTCCGCTTTATCCTTCATTTTAATATCTTTAATAGGTTCTATCCCTTATCTTTCTTATTTACCCCCTTTAGATGCTGTTTTTGAATCCGTTTCTGGCTTTACGACAACGGGTCTTACTGTAGTTGTCCCAGAAGATTTACCAAATTCCTTACTTTTTTGGAGATCGTTTACACAATGGATAGGTGGGATTGGAATATTAATTATATTTTTATTATTAATCTCTTCTCCCGGTATATCATCTTATTATTTATATCAAGCACAAACGAGCGGTCAGAAAATAGAAGCAAGTGTTTCACACACCGTTAAAAAGATGTTTAAAATTTATTCTATTTACACGGTAGTTGGAATAATTTTGTTAACAATTGCCGGAATGCCTTTTTTCGATGCAATTCTCCATTCATTTACCTCTATTTCAACTGGAGGATTTTCTCCAAAATCAGAATCCATAGGCTTTTACAATAACCCATCGATAGAAATTATTATAATTTTATTAATGGTTTTGGGCTCAACTTCATTTTTTGTTCACGATAAATTGTTTAAATTAAAATTTAAGCAGTATGTAGAAAACATGGAAACAAGAATTTTTTGGATTATAATATTGTTTTTCTCTGTTTTGGTTTCATTTTCCCTTTTAACTTTAAACGATCCCGTGAGAAATGGTATTTTTCAAACATTTTCGGCTTTAACAACAACGGGCTACACGACTTTAAGTTCTAACATACCAAACGTATCAAAATCACTTTTAATAATTTTAATGATTATTGGTGGTTATGCGGGTTCTACTGCTGGTGGAATAAAACTGGTTAGGTTTGGTGTTTTAGGAAAATCGATAGCATGGATAAGCAGAAAAATTTCATTACCCCCCACGGTAATTACGCCATTTAAATTTGGTAAAAAATTAATGAAAGACACGGATGTGACAATAATTTCTATATTTATTTGTATTTATATATTGATTTTATCAATTAGCTCTGTTTTTATAAGTTTTTTAGGTTATCCCCCCTTGGATTCTTTTTTTGAGGTTGCTTCAGCTGAAGGAACAGTTGGTTTATCGGTGATTGATTTAAAACCAATGCATTGGTCAGGAAAAATTGTTTTAATAATTAATATGTTGTTTGGTAGACTAGAGATTTTACCTTTCTTAACTTTATTTTATAGCATTTATAGAGCAGTGTATAATAAGTTTTTCATGAGTTAATTTCATATTTCTAAGAACTTCACAAACCCCTTCATTTCCACTGGAAATAAACTATTTTTAAAAATCAAAAGCTATAGGCTTCGTTTCCTATGGAAAAACTAAATTATGAATTTCTTATGAAATTCATGACCCCTTTATTTCCTATGGAAACTTATACTAATTTTTAAAAATTTAATTTTTATGAAGTTCACAAAAAATGGAAATTTAAATAAAAATATAAATCCCAGAATAATAAAAAATTGTTGGTAAAATTAAAAACGACATTAAGTGAGTTCTTTTTATTTTCATTGAAATCGTAAGCAGACCTAAAAAAGTTCCCACTAAAGATATTAACAAACCAATATATCCGGAAAAAATAAAAACGAGAGACAAAACAAAGATAATGATAATTAAACTTAAAATTTTATAATTAATTTTTTTAATCCAGTTTAAGCAAACTTTTCCTAACTTTAAAGTTAAAACCAATGAAACAAAACAAGAAAAAGTCATGACTGTTATTAAAATTAATAAGTCATTAAAATTTAACTTATTAATAAATTGAGATAAAACCCAATCAGCACCCGATCTTGTTTTACCCAATGTATAAAAGGCGATTAAACTAAATAATACATTTGATAATGATATGCTTCCCACCGCCGTTAAAAAATTTTCTTCATTACTACCAGTTATCCTGGAAGCTAAGGCGCCCGCTTGACCCGTTCCCACACCCGGTAAAATTCCAACAAAAAATCCACTCAACCAACCAATAAAGCATCCCTTTACCCAATTCTTTCGCGTTTCTTTAAATTCCATTTGTTTAGGAATGTGAACATCACTTTGAATGCTTGTTAATAAAGTTGAAAATCCAAATAAACCAGTTAACGCCGGAAACAAAACTTCTTGTGAAGAAAAAGAATTTAACGAAATTAAACCAAAAACTCCAGCTAAAATAGTAATGAAAACAGCATAAATTCTCCCTAAACCCCTTTCAGATAAAATCATCCAAAAAATAACAATTAAAAGTAAGATATGAATATAATTGTGAAGATTTTCATGAAGCAAAGGAACAAAATAAAGAATAAAAGGAAATGTGATTAAGCTTATCATCATTGCCCCAAAACATCCTAAAACAGAGAAAAACAATGCCTCATACCCCCTACCTTCTAGCAATAATTTATGTCCGGGCAAAACGGACAAAGCGGTATCGGGTTCGGGTGCACCTAAAAATATTGATGGAATTAAATCAAAAAACGTATCTGCTATTGCCAAAGACCCAATAAAGACTATAAAACAATAAACGGGAAAATTGTAAAAAATAAAAGACAGCGAAAACATAAGCAGAAAAACGGTATTTGGATGTAAACCAGGAAGAATACCAGTTATTATACCAACAAAAATTCCTAATAACGCAAATAACAAAATTTCAAAAAACATTTTAATATTTTAAATCCTAAAAATAAGAGATTATTATGAAAATAAATCCTAAACAACTAGAAAGGATTGCCAGACAAATGGGTATGAAAATGGAAACCATTGATGCAGAAGAAGTTATAATTAAAACAAAAGACAAAGATATAATAATTTCTAATCCTCAAGTTTCTAAAGTAAACATGATGGGACAAGAAACATTTCAAATAACCGGTTCTGTTTCTGAAAAATCAAAACAAGAGTTTTCTGAAGAAGATATAAAAATCATAATTGAAAAAACAGGAGTTTCAGAAGAAGAGGCAAAGGATGCTTTAAAAGAAACAGGAAGTGTTGCTGAGGCAATAATAAAACTAAAACAATGAATATAATAAACTTTAAATATAAAGGAAAACAAATTATTTATTATGGTGAATATGGTTGAAGTCCATTCCTTAATATTAAATGCATTATTGGGATTATGCAATGAATTTATGTCTGTATTACCAGGGATTCTAGTAGCAATACTAATGGCAACCCTTGGTTGGATCGTAGGCAGACTCGTGGGCGATGCAACAAAAGAAATTCTAATAAAAATAGGAATTGACAAAAGAATCAAAGAAGAAGGTTTATCTGGTGCTCTTTGGGGAGAAGAAATTTCTTCTATACTGGGGGCTTTAATTAAATGGTATATAATAATAGTGTTCTTAGGAGAGGCGGCAAATCAAATAAAACTACAATCACTTGCTGTATTCATATCCCAATTAACACTATATCTACCTAAGTTATTCAGTGCGTTTATAATTATAATAATAGGTTTGCTAATAGGAGAATACCTTAAAAAATCACTAAGAGAACTGGAATTCCCACATAAAGAATTATTGGGCGAAGCAACAAAATTCTTGGTATTTTACTTCGCACTTGTGATAGGGCTACAGACAGCAGAATTTGACATAACAATACTAATAGATGCTTTTAGAATAGGTTTTGCAGCACTAGCGGCTACACTTGCAATTATAATTGGAATTTCCTTTGGTCTGGCATTTAGAAAGGATGCAGAGAGTTTATTAAAAGAATTTAAATCGCAAATGAAACCAAAGAAGAAAGCAAAGAAGAAGAGATAAAACCTATCCCCTTAACTTCTTTTTAATTATTTTATACCTAAGTATATCCTCTTTTTCATTTTGTTCTATTCTTAGTTTAATCCATTTTTTTGTTTTTTCTAATTCGGGAATAATAAAATTATCTAAGTTATTAATTTTTTTCATTGTTAAATCAATTTCGCTTGCAAAATTTTTGATTATACCTTCTAATTCTCCAACTTCAATAATTTTCTCTAACAAAATTTTAAATTTTCTTTTGGTTTCATCTAATTTTATTGAAGAAAATCTTTTAACTTCTTTTGGCGGCGTCCAAGAAAATTTTAAAGTTTTAATTCCCATTATATTTTTTTCAGAAGTTTCTAAATTTCCTGTTTCTGAAATCAGAGCATGGGATTTAACTAAAACCAAACCCATAAAACTTTCTGCTAATATTAAATCTTTAAATGCCTTTTCTATTTCTTTTTCAATTTCAGTTCTTTTCTGCCTTCTTAATTTTATATACTCAAAAAATAATTTAGTTAAACTTTCTACTTTATCTTCAAGTACATCTTTACCTCTTTTTGCTATAGATAAATCTTCTTTAATGGTTATTAACCCTTTTCTATTTGCTGGTTCTTCAAAAAGCATTTTAACCCTTTAAAAATTTATTTTTAAACGAATCTTCAATTCTTTTTAATACATTTTCGGGTAAAATTGAAAATAATTCCCAAGCCTTATTTAAAGAATCTTCTATACTTCTCCTCTCATTTAAACCCTGATTAATTAATTCTTTTTCAAACCTTTCTCCCCATTTTAAATATTTTTTATTTAGTTCTGTTAACCCCTCTTCTCCAATTATTTTAACCAATTCCCTTAATTTTTCAACCTCGGCTAAACAAGAATAACATTGGTTTGAAACTTGTAAATGATCCTCCCTTGTTAATCCCCTTCCAACCCCCTTTGGCATCAATCTCGATAAAGAAGATAATAAATCGATCGGCGGGTAAATACCTTTTCTAAATAATTTCCTCGATAAAAGGATTTGACCTTCGGTTATATAACCAGTTAAATCTGGTATGGGATGGGTTATATCATCCCCGGGCATTGTTAATATTGGAATTAATGTTATATTTCCTTTTTTCCCTTTTATTCTTCCACACCTTTCATATATTGTTGCTAAATCTGTATAAAGATAAGAAGGATAACCCCTCCTCCCCGGAATTTCTTCTTTTAAAGAAGAAACCTCTCTTAACGCATTACAGTAAGATGTCATATCAGTTAAAATAACTAATACATTATATCCTAAGTCCCAAGCAAAATATTCTGCCGTTGATAAAGCAACTCTTGGAGTTGTTAACCTTTCCATTGTTGGGTCGGTGGCCGTGTTTAAAAACAATATAATTCTTTCTAATGCGCCCGATTTTTCAAATTCTTTTTTAAAGTATCTCGCTTCATCAAAACTTATTCCAATTCCCGCGAATATAATTAAAAAATCTTCGCCAGACAAAATTTTTGCTTGTTTTGCAATTTGTGCTGCAAGTTCTGTATGAGGTAAACCAGAACAAGAAAAAATGGGAAGTTTCTGACCCCTGATCAAAGAATTCATTAAATCAATCCCAGAAATTCCCGTTTCTATAAATTCTTTTGGATATTCTCTAGCGGTTGGATTTATAGGTTTTCCATTAATATCAATTTCCTTTTCTATTATTATTTTTCCTTCTAAGGGGTTACCAATCCCATTAAAAACAGAACCAATCATGTCTTTTGAAACTCCCAAACTCATTGTTTTTCCCGTAAACCTAATTTTTGTTTTCTTGATATCAATTCCTTGCGTTCCTTCAAAAACTTCTATAATTGCTTTATCCTTATTTAATTCTAAAATTTGGCCTCTCCTTATTTCACCATCAACTTCTATTTCAACTATTTCACCATATCCAATTTTGGGGATATTTTCAACCCAAATCAATGGCCCAGCTACTTGGGTTAAAGTTTGATATTCCAACATTTAAACACCAAATTTAATTTTATTTAATTTTTCTCTAAAATCACGAATTTCTTTTTCACCAATTTCCCTTTCTTTTAATTTCTCAATTCCTTTTTTGTAAAACTTTACAATCTCTTTTAAAATTTCATATTGTTTTTCTATTGAAGTGAAATTTTCTTTATAATTAAATGCATCTTGTTGAAGAAAATCTTCTTTAATTATTTTGGCAATTTCTATTATGAATTTTTCTTTTTCAGGTAATCCTTCTAAACCAACTATTCTTAATATTCTTTCTATTTCCGTTTCTTTATGTAAAATTTCAAATATAGTTTTTCTCACTTTTAAAAAATTAGGTGAGATTTTTTTAAACCAAGGAGAAAGTTCATTAACATATTTTGAATACGAAATTAACCAATTCACCGCTGGAAAATGCCTTCTCCAAGATAATTTTTGATCCAAAGCCCACAAAACCTTTGCGATTCTTAAAGAGTTTACAGTTACTGGTTCTGAAAAATCCCCTCCTGGTGGAGATACAGAACAAATTAGCGTTAAGGAACCAACGGAATCGTTTAAATTCTTAACTCTTCCCGATCTTTCATAAAAATTTGCTATATTTGATTCGAGGTAAACGGGAAACCCCTCTTCTCCTGGCAATTCTTCTAGTCTGCCAGAAACTTCTCTTAATGCCTCAGCCCACCTTGAAGTTGAGTCTGCCGTAACTAATACATTATAACCCTGGTCTCTGAAATATTCACCTAAAGTTATTCCAGTATAAATTGATGTTTCTCTCGCAACGACGGGCATATTTGATGTGTTTGCAATTATTATTGATTTTTCCATTAAAGATTTTCCCGTTTTCCTATCTTTTAATTTTGGAAACTCTGTTAATAAATCACAAATTTCATTTCCCCTTTCTCCGCAACCAACAAATATTGTTATATCGGCATCACAATTTTTAATTATACAATGTTCAAGTAAAGTTTTTCCGGAACCAAACCCACCGGGAACACAAGCATTACCGCCCTTAGCTATTGGAAAAAAGGAATCCAAAACTCTTTGACCCGTAATTAAGGGTTCTTCAAAACCAATTTTTGATTTATATGGTCTTTGTTTTTTAACGGGCCATTCTTGAAATAGTTTTAATTTAATCCCGTTATCTAAAATAGCTATTACATCTTCTAAATTAAAATCCCCTTTATAAACTTCCTTAACAATCCCATTAACACCGTGTGGAACTAAAATTTTATGATTAATTGTTTTTTCTTTCACTTCTCCTAAAACAAAACCCGGATAAACTTTATCGCCCTTCTTAACCTTTGGTTTAAATTCCCATTTCTTTTTTCTATCTAAAGCAAATAACCTTATCCCCCTTGATATAAAATCTCCAAAATCTTCTTTAATTTTATCTAAAGGCCTTTCCAATCCATCATAAACACAGCCAATTAATCCTGGACCAAGTTCTATCGTAAATTGTTTTCCAGAAGATTTAACAGGCTCATTTATTTCTAATCCATATGTATCTTCAAAAACCTCAATAATGGCTTTATCTTTTACGAGTTTTATTATTTCTCCCAACAAACCAATTTTACCTACTTCAACGGCTTCCCACATCTTTGCTCCCGTCATCCCCTCTGCAACAACAACGGGTCCCGTTATTCTTGAAATTTTTCCTTTAATCATAAAATCCTTAAATATTATTTTTAATATTAGAATTAAAATATGGAATTAACTAACTTTCTAATTCTTCTAAAACACTTTCAAAATATTTTGGTGAATGTGCCCAAATTCCAGTAAATGGGTGATCCAAATCGTATATTATAAAAATTAATATAGAAAATGTTATTGATAATAAATTTATAAGAACTATAGAAATTAATTTTTCTGATGGAAAATATAAGAAAAATCCTAATAAAAGAGAAAAAGTTAAAAATATAATAATTATCCACTGTAAAGGAGGAATATACTTTTCTGTTAACACAATTCTATCTTCTCTAGCGTTTGATGCTGTTGTGAGCTCTTCTGTTATACTCTTTAATAAAATGGCGTCTTTTAGTGTTTTTACTTTAAAAAATTTAGTTAATTCAAAAACCTCTTTAAAACTTCCCTTCCTTCCCTTTTCTGTATTCCAGTTTTTTATAACAGATGTAACATATTTTTTAATTTTCTCTCTAACAATCTTCCTTACTTTTTCATTATTAAAATAAAAAGATAAATTATAAATGTGTTTTAAGGATGTTGTTTCTTGCATAAAACTTTTTAAAATATTATGATACAAAGAGAATACAAAAGAAACACTAAATCCTATAATTATAGCATAAACAAATCCAATATATGTTAAAAAAATTCCTATTTGATTAATTTCCCATTCAGAAAGATCCATAGTAATTTTTATTTGAAATAAATCTTGGATAATAGAACTTTTTAATGAAAGCGAAAAAACAAATGAATTAATAAAAATTAAAAATAAACCTAGTAAAAAAACTTTTTTCATATTTATTTATATAATTTTTCTTTGTTAAAAAATATTAAACAGAAATCTCAAAACCGGTGATTTTTTCCGTTAAATCCTTTAACAAATCAATTCCCATCGGCCCATATTTATCGGGAATAGTAACAATGATATTTTCTAATTTTATTCCCCTTTCTTTTAATTTTTCATAAATCCTTTCATTTATTATAACTATTTTCTTTTCTTTGATTTTATTTAATATCTCTTCTAAACTTTCTTCTTTAAATTCGAAACACTCCTTTATTCCCGCGAGTTTAAAACCAATCACGGTTTCTCTATCACCAATTACGGCGATCATACAAATTCTTTTATTTCCTTTATTTCCAAGTTTTCTTTTAATATTCTATTAATAATTTTAATTTTATCAACTTCATTTTTTTTCATTTCTAAAAAGTATATGGCTAAACCAACGCCAAAAGGCGATTTTTTTAACAAATTTGAACAAAACTCTTCTCTGGCTTTAATTAAACTTAATTCAAACCAAAAACTATCGTTAGTTTCTTTAAATTTTTCTAACCCGTTTTTTATTTTTTCAAAATGTTTTATATCCTTAATTTTCTCGATAACCTCTTCTAATTTTTTTAAAGAAAACAAATTATCCCTTATATTAGTTGGTTCAAGTTTAAATTCACTAAAATCCTGATTTAATAAAATCCCTCTAATTATATTTTTTAAATTCTCTTCATCATTTCTATATTTTAACCATTCTAAAAACAATTCAGAGTTTTTTGTTTTCTTAATTTTCTTAAAACACCTTTCAACATAATTTTTTTGAATCTCAAATTCAATTTTTTCTAAACCTTTTCCAATATTTCTTTCCAATATTTTTCCATAATCAGTATTTTCTAAAATTTTAGTTAAATCCTCAATTCTTTTACTTTTTATGATTTTATCCCAAGGTAAACCATTAAAAAAAATTAAATTTTCTGGTTCTTCATTTGAAAAAATATATCTTAATGCTATTATTAAATTTTTTACTTCCCACTCTTTTAGATAGGTTTCAAAAACTTCTTTAATTTCTCTTGGATAAAATCTTGCTATTTTAAAGCTTAGTTCTAAAATATATTTTTCTAATTCATTTTCTATTTCAATCAAATCTTTTTTTGGATTGTTTAAAATTTTTCCATAATCAGTTTTTTCTAAGATAACATAAAATTCACTTAAATTTTTTAATTTTAAGAATTTTTCAAAATCCGAAGAATTAAAAAGTTTCCCTTTCATCACCCTTATTCTCGCTGCCGCATAAGATAGTTTTGCTTTATAAATTGGATTCATATTAATCAAATAAAATTTTACTTAATTTCATTTCAATTTCATTTCTTTTATTTTCTAATAGGTTTTCAAATAAATAATTTGCATTTCTTTTTCCAGATTTTATTAAACAGCCGCCAAAAGTTTCAATTTCTTTTATTTTAAATTTTACATTTTCTTTTTTAAGAATTCCCTCAACAATTTTAAAATCCCCTTTATTTACAAAAACTTCGATTTCCTTTTCTCCGAGTTCTTTTAAACCCCTTTTAATAAGTTTCTTTAAAATCTCTTCGTAGTTTTTTTCTCTCATTCTTTTTAATGCATTTTTAATCAAATTATCAATTATTTCCGACTTTAACTTTTTTATTTCATTTAATGCTTTGATTTTTGCATTTGAAATTTCTTTTTTTCGTAAAGAAGATGCTTTATTTTTAAATTCGTTTAAAATTTTAATTTTCTCCCGTTTTCCAATTTCTTCGTATTCTTTTTTAATTTTCTCTTCTTCCATTCTCGTGTTTTTTAAAATTTCTGCTATCTTTTTGTTTGTATCATCTTCTATTACCTTAATAATTCTTCTAACCCTTAATGGTATCATTTTCTCCTTTATCTGTTTTATATCATTCCTGCCCCAAAAACTATTAATAGCAATGCTATTACAAATCCATAAATTGCTTGTGTTTCCACCAAAGCAGCTAATGCTAAGGCCCTACCAAATAAACTTTTATCTTCTGCCACCGCACCCACGGCTGCCGCCGCAGCTTCTCCTTGACCAATACCAGAGCCCGCCGCAGCAATTCCAATTGCCAACCCCGCGCCAATTGCTATTAAACCCTCTAATGCCATTATATCACCTCTCTTAATTTATTTTTTGAAAAAATTAAATAATCCTTATCAGGAACATAAATTTCAAGTGTAATAGTTTTATCATAACCAATTTTCTTTAATTCTTTTATTATTTTTTTCCAATCAAGAATACCAACACCTAAAGGTAAATGATCATCTCCTTTACCATAATTATCATGGATATGAACATGCTCTATTTTATTTCCAAAAGTTTTAATATATTTTTTAATAGTTTTCATTCCACCATGAATAAAAGCATGTCCGACATCAAAATTAACTTTAACTTTTGGAATTTTATTAACAATATACTTAAAATCTTCAAATTCAACAATTTCTCCTTTTTGCATTGTGTTTTCAATCATAATTTTAATGTCATATTTCTCTGCATAATTTATTAATTCTTTTATGCTTCTAACAAAATTTTCCAAAATTAAAAATTTGTAATCTTTATAAAAAGAACTTATTTCTCTTGAATGGGTATGAAAATTAATTAATTTTATTCCTAATTCCTTTGCAGCATTAATTTCTTTTTTTGCTTCTTCTACCCATGCCTTTCTTACTAATTCATAAGGAGATGAGAAATTCATCCACCAAGCAGTGTGGGCAATTGCAAATAAATTATACTTTTTTAACAATCTTAAAATTTCATTTTTCTTTTTAAGTAAATTTTCTGCTTTTCCTTCTGGCCATTCCATCCCAATTTCTACAAAATCAAAATCATTTTTACCTATAAATTCAATTTCTTTTAATATATCTTTTGTTGGATTTGTCATTACTCCTATTTTCATATTACCTCCAAACCTTTTTCATATTTTAATGGGCTAAATTCTTTTCCGCCACCCTCAAAAAATTGGGAAAAAAATTCAACATAATGAAGTCTTAAGGAATTTACAAACGCCCCCACGGATGAGATCACACAATTAAATAAATGTCCAATTATGAATATGAAGGCAGCAAAAAATATTGATATTCCCAAAGCCATATTAGTTAATAGGTTTGTAGTTAATGCTATATAAGATGTTGCTAATGAAATTGCCGCTAATCTCACATAAGATAAAATATTTCCAAAAAAAGAAAAAATTTCTGTAATTTTTTGTGGATGAATAATTTTTGTTCCCAACCCAATGAAAAACGAAACTAAACCCAAATAAAATAAATGACCCGAAACTATTTTAAAGAAATTTAATAAAATTAAAATTCCACCAAACTCTAATAACAACCAAGTTAATTCCTCTTTAAATCCTCTTTTTGATTTTATTTTTTGTAAGATTGAAAGGCTTATACCTAAATTTATTTGAATCAAACCAAATATTATAGACACGGTTATTAGTTTTATGGGTTCTTTTACCGGATTAAACCAAAATTTATTTAAATTAAACAATTCTCCAAAGAAACTTCCAAATATAAAACCAAAGAAAATTGCAGACATTCCACAAACAAATAATATTGAAGAAAAACTATTAACGGTCTCGTTTTTAAAATAATGTCTTAAACAAAGAGAAAATAAAATTATAAGAAATCCATAAAAAATATCGCTTAACATAAATCCAAAAAATAAGGGCAAAGCAAATGCTATAAAAATCGTTGGGTCTATCTGATTTGATTTTGGAAAGCCAAAGTTCCTCGTTATTATTTCAAAATTTTTTATAAACCCCGGATTACTTAATTTAATTGGGGGATTTTCTTCTTTTTCAAACTCAACAAAATAAATCCCATTCGTTGTTTTTTCTAAAATGTTTTCGATTTTATTTTCATATTTTTTTGGGATGTAACCCTCAAAAACAGATACATAACTCGTATGTTTTAAATAATTTAAAACTCTTAATCTTTCTTTATAAGAATTTAAAATTAAATAACCCCTTTTAATTTCTTCTAACCATTTTTCTTTAAATTCTCTTTCCTCATTAATCAAATTCCTTAATTTCCCCTTTAATTCATTTAATAAAATTAATTTCCCCTTTAATTCAGTTTTGGGTAAACCAGAAATTCCTTCCAAATCAAATATTTCAAACCCGTTTTCTAAAAGAATTTTTTTAATTTCCTCCTCCTCTTCTTTTAAACCCAAGAACAAAACCACACTTTCTTTTTTATCTTTTTTCTCATACCAGTACAAGTTTAAATCAAAAAATTTTTTGAAATCAAATCCCGTTTCATTCTTACAAATTAATATGAAAAATTTTTCAAGATTTTTTATTTCATTTATCTTAAAATTAAAATCCTTTATTTTTTCTAAAATTAAAATTTTTTCTTGAGTCTCCTTTATTTTCTCTTTAACTTCTCTTATCTTATTTGATAATTCCTCTTTTTCTTTTTCAAGTGTTATTATAATTTCTTTTTCTTTTTCCAAAAAACTATCAAATTCTTCTTGTTTAATTTTAAACTTTTTTTCAGATTTTCCAAAAAAAGATTCTAAAAACGATGGTTCCTTTTCTAACTCATTTAATAATGATTTGGCTTTTGTTGATAGTATCATATATTCCTCTAAATCATTTTCTGAATTTTCATATAATTCTTTAATTTTTTCAGAAACTTCTTTTAATTCCACAATTCCTTCTTTTTGTAAAAATTTAACCACATCTTCTTTATTCTCATTTAAAAAAATCATTCTAACTTTTTCAATTTCTTCTACAAAAATCATTTTAATCCTTTAAAATTTTTATAACCGTTTCTAAAGCTCTATCATAATTTTTTTTCACATTTAATTTTATCCTTTTTATTTCGTTTCTTTTTTCCAAAAGAATTTTTTCCTTTTCTTTTTCAATCTCTTTTTTCGTTTTTTTAAGAAGAAACCTTCCTTGTAAAATCCCCTCTCTCTTCATTTTTTGTGCAAGAATCTTACCTTTTTTCTCGGCAGCCTTTATTCTCTTTTCACTTTCTTTTTGAGCATTTTCAATCTCTTTTTTCGCTTCTTCTTCAACCCGCTTTATTCTTTCCACTATTTCTTCTAACATATTTATTATTTGTTTTTTCCCCTTAAAATAAGAATTTATTCAACCTTTACCGTTTTTTCAATTATTTTTGCATACGCGGGTCTTGCTATCAAAACGCCAACCAGACAACCTACAATCGTTGTCATCGCAAAACCTCTAACCAAACCAACTCCTATGAAAGCCAAAGGAACCATTGCCGCTATTACAGTTGCACCGGCACCGAATATGACAAAAAACGCCCTTCTTATCCCTTCTTTAAAGGCATATACTTTTCTCCTTCCCGACAATGCTTCATCTGCTATTATAACCATATCATCCATACCGGGACCAACAGAAGCTATAATGCCGCCGATAGCAGATAAATCTATGTTCCAGCTCATTAAACCGAGCAGGGGGACTAATATCGCTCCCAACCAGACCACATTTTCAATTTCATAATTCCTTTTCCAGACAACAAACAATATTATTAAATTTGCGGCCAAAACGCTTAACCAAATAAAAGTGTCATTTACGCACGCGATTCCTATTATAATTATTACTTCGGAAATACCAGTAAATGCCATCGGCAAGGCAATTTTTAGTTTTCTATACCTTATAAAAACAACCGTTATTATAGCGAGAACGGCGAGAAGACCTAAATAATATATTGAGCTAAGGAAATTCACGCCAAGACTGGGAGAAATTCTATCAATGGAAACTATAGATAAAGTTGTTGGTAATGCACCAGACCTTAAAACCGTTTGTAACTTTAATCTTTCTTGAATAACTTCGTTTCTATCCAATCTCGAGATAACAATTTGAGGTGTTGTGTATGCTTTGCCTTGAAGTCCCGAGGAAATAGTTAATGCCGATTTTAATTCGTTATCCAAATAAAGGAATATCATACAATCTTTTAAATAAGATTCCCCAGTGTTTATATCTATTCTTGAAGGTATACCCGAAGTAACTTTTGCAAATTTTTCAGCACCCTCTTTAGAAATTAAAACAACAAACCACGCTTTAAAACCGTTTCCATAAGGCATAATACCAGAATGTTGTGGGTCAGAATAAACCATTTCTATATCTTTCCCTTCAAAAACCGTTCCCAATAAAACTACTTTATCTAGAGTTTTATTTACGTATTCAAATTTAATATCCTCTAAAACAAAAGAATCATTTATTTTTATTATAGAATTATTAACTTTTATCGTATCATTACCTAAAACAGTTAAATCGTATTTATTTTCGCCCAATTGAATAATCCCTTTATTGTCTTTTATTTCAATTGGCTTTGAAATTTTTGCTTCAAACTTTCCTTGCTTAGATAATAAATCTTCAATTATCTTTTCACCAACACCCGCCGCTTCCACTTGTATATAACCTTCTCCAGTTGGCGTTGTAATTGGATAAAATCTAATTTCTTTTAAACCATATATATCAGCTCTTGTTTGAAGTATGGAAACAGTTTGACTCAATGTTTCGGGGGTTATATTTTCATTTGGTTTTAAAAGAATCCTCGTTCCTCCAACTATATCCAAACCAAAATCTATATTTGTTCTTTTTAAATTTGAAACCGAGATATCGGGAGTTTCGTTTGCAAGGAAAATATAATCTTTTCCATTCACTTTAAGTCTTAAAGTCCCAGATAAATTTTGAATTTGTTTGTTCCACTCATCAACATTACTTATTTTTATTCCGTTTACTTCAGAAATTATCATTCCTTGCTCAAGCCCCTGTGTATGGTTACCAGAAACATAAACGATCTCAACTCCGTGTTGCGGCGGTTTGAAACCGATTGCTAAACAAGCACCAAAAATGCATGTTAATAACAAAAAAACTCTCCAATACTCTAACATCATATCCCTCTTCTTTCACAATACCATAATAATATTCCACCACTCCCCAACCAACTATTAATTACATCGGCAATTAATCCAAATAAAAGTATTGATGATATTTGAAATAAAACGGGGTTTAATCCGAATAATAACAAAACAATTAAGACACTCATAGCAATACTAGCTATTGTTAAGCCCGTTTTTAAAGCAGATTTATACCTATCCCAAAGTTTTCCTTCCCCTTTAAACAACCTCGTTGCTAATAAAACATCAGAATCGGCGGAATATGCAATTATAGTTAATAATGCTGCCACGCCAGCCAAAGATATTTTTATTCCCAATAATTGTGACATCGCTAAGGCAAAAAGAATATCCGCTGCAGAGCATAAGGTTACAGTTATGGATGGCATAAAATTTCTAAATATAATAAAAATTATTATGAACATAAAAATAAAAGCTACTATAATTCCCTCTTGTGCTTGAACCCAAAAAGAAGAACCTAAACTTGAACCAATTTTTTTTATGGAATTTCTTTCTGTGTTTACCCCTAAATTTTGTAATTCTTTTAAAACATCTTCTGGTTCTATATAACTTTCTACTTCGATCATCGTTGTATAAATATTAAACCCCTTTAAACTCCTAATGGAAACAAAACCAAATTTTTTTGATAATTCCCTTTCCAAATAAATAGTATCTAAAGGAGTTTTTGTATTAATTTCAATTAAATTCCCACCTTTAAGTTCTATGGATTTTTCAAAAAATTCTCCCTTTTGGGTATAGTTGTAAATTAAAAAACAAATTGAGAAAATAAGCATAAGTAAAGGCAAGAGCACAAAAAACTTTCTTTTTTGTTCAAAATTTATTTCCATTTTCATATCTTTTATAATTAAGAATAAAAATATTAAAGTTCTTGCTATAAACATGTATGATTTAATTATTGTTGGAGCAGGCCCGGTTGGCCTTTATCTTGCTGGTTTACTTAAAAAATATAAAATTCTTATTTTAGAGGAACACGAGAAAATTGGCTCTCCCGTTCACTGCTCCGGTTTAATTTCCAGTAATTTAAAAAAATTTGTTAAAATGAATAAAACTTTCATTGAAAATAAAGTTAACTCCGCTGTTATTCATTGCAAAAAATCTAAAGTTGAATTAAAACCGAGAGAAGAAGTTTATGTAATTAATAGGGAGAAATTTGATTCTTACTTGGCAAATGTAAAATCAAATATTTTTTTGGGCACGAAAGCAGAGGAAATTGAAATTAAAAAAGAAAATGTGATGGTAAAAACAAATAAAGGAATTTTTAAATCAAAATTATTAATTGGCTGTGATGGCGCAAACTCAATTGTTGCCAAAAAAATTAACTCGAGGCCAAAGGAAATTTTATTGGGTTTAATAGGAATCGTTGAAGAGGAAAATTATTCAGATTTTGTTGAGATTTTCATTGATAAAGAAAAAATTTTTGATGGGTTTTTCTGGAAAATCCCCAGAGGAGAAACAACAGAATATGGCTGTTTTGGAAAAAAAGTAAATTTCAAATTGTTAGAAGAATTTTTTAAAATTAAGGACTACAAAAAAAGAGCTGGTTTAATACCAATCGGTCCCGGAAAAACTTATTTTCATAGAACTTTATTAATTGGTGATTCCGCTGGATTTTCAAAACCATGGTCTGGCGGCGGAATTATATACGGCTTCACGGCAGCGAAAATTGCGGCAAAAACAATATCCATGACTTTTGAAAAAAATAAATTCGATGAAAAATTTCTAAGAAATTATGAAAAAGAATGGAAAAAAATTTTGGGGAAAAACATAAAATTAGGTTTACTATGTAGAGAAATTTACAAAAAAATGAATAACACCCAAATAG
>CAZFVX010000001.1:0-36515 GCA_964522675.1 uncultured archaeon | reverse complement strand
AAATTAGGTTTACTATGTAGAGAAATTTACAAAAAAATGAATAACACCCAAATAGACTTCTTTCTTAAAATTCTGCAAAAAATGAAATTCGTGAATAAATTAGATATGGATTTTTTATTTACTTAAATAAGTTTCCAAATCCAAATAATACTTCCCAACCTGGCAATTCTTCTTCAATTTCTTTTCTTAGTTCTGAAAGATAATCAAGGTCCCATCCTCCACAAAACACTTCTTTTTCATGAACAATAGTTTCTACATGTTTCTGTGGCGTAAAATTTTTGCCAAAGTCAAATTCTCTCGTTTCTTTTATTTTTATTTTATGATAAGGACCAATTAATTCTTCAATTTTCACTTTCTTTTCATAAGAGTCTAGATCTATACCAAAAGTCATTTCTACTGGCACTGGATTTTCCATTTCTACAGGTTTTCCTAAGACATAAATTTCTTTTGGTTTATACTTAGTTTTTAATTTTAAAACAAACCTATCTATTTCAGTTAACTTCCCTCCATATTCCTCAAAAAATTCCTTTGGTGTTATATATTTCTTCCCTCGAATATTTATTTCAACCTTTCCTCTATTCTGAAAAACTTCTATAATCCTTTTTATAGTTTCTATATTCTCACTCTCATAGTTATTAATCACCCTCAACCCTCCTCCAAATTATATTACTTTAAAATAGCAACATAAATTTTATAAATTTATATTTCGTAAGTTTTATAAACTTAACTTTCCTCGGGTTTAAATTTAAACCCATACAAAATTATTCCGGTTTCATTTTCTTGACGGATTTTTCTAAAACACGCTTTTACGGACATTCCGATTTTAATTTTGTCTAAATCACAATCCACAACTTGAGAAACGATTTTTGGCCCCTCTTCTAGTTTTATAATTGCCACTATATATGGCGTATAAAGTTTAAACCCCATTGAAGGAACCCTTATTATTGTATAAGAGAAAATTTCTCCCTTCCCGGAAAATTTATAATCTTTCATTTTTCCCGTTCTTCTACATTTTGGGCAAATAGTTCTTTTAGGAAAAAAATACTCCCCACAGTTTTCACATTTTGAACCAATTAACTGATACCTTTCCTTAAACCTTCTCCAATGAAAGGGAACGGCAAACTCCATTTTCTCACCTTTTATTTGACAAAATATGAATAACAACCGTTGAACCCGAGCCACCAACATTATGGGCTAAACCTATTTCTGCTCCTTGAACTTGTCTTTTCCCCGCCTCACCTCTTAATTGTTCCACTAATTCTATTATTTGAGCTACTCCAGTCGCACCAACGGGATGACCCTTTGCTTTGAGACCGCCAGAAGTATTTACGGGAATTCTTCCACCAATCTCCGTTTCTCCTTCCTCAATTAATTTTCCACCCTCTCCTTTTTTACAAAAACCCAAATCCTCATAAGCAATTATTTCATTTATTGTAAAACAATCATGCACTTCTGCTAAATTTATATCTTTTGGCGTTAATTTCGCTTGTTTATATGCGTCTTTAGCGGCCTCAAGCGTTGCGTTTAAAGTACAAATATCTTTTCTTGCAAATAAACTCAGGGTATCAGATGCTTGAGCTGAGGCTTTAATATAAATTGGCGTGTCTGTAAATTGTTTTGCTTTCTCGGCTGGAACAAGAATAGCAACGGCGGCACCATCAGAAATGGGAGAACAATCCAAAAGCCTTAAAGGGTCGGCAATTAAGGGAGAATTATAAACATCTTCTAATTTTATTTCCCTTCTAAAGTGTGCTATTGGATTATTTAAACCGTTTTTATGATTTTTTACTGCAATCAAACCCAATTGTTCTCTCGTTGTTCCATATTCATACATATGTCTTCTTGCCATTAATGCATAAACGCCGGGAAAAGTTAATCCATAATATGCTTCCCATTCTTGATCCATAGCAGATGCTAAGGCCGTGGTTGCTCTTGGGCCATAAACATCCGTCATTTTTTCTGCACCGCCAACTGCAACGCAATCGTAAAGACCAGAAGCTATTGCAAGATAACCAACTCTTAATGCGATACTTGAAGAAGCGCACGCACCCTCCGTCCTAATGGCGGGAATTGGATTTAAACCCAAATAATCCGCAAATAATGCACCTATGTGTTCTTGCCCTATAAACAAACCACCAGACATGTTTCCCCCAATAATTAATTGAATTTCTTTTCCAGAAAGACCAGCGTCTTCTACGGCTTTTATTCCCGCCTCCACTGCTAACTCTCTTAATCCTTTATCCCAAATTTCACCGAATTTCGTAATTCCAATACCAACTATGGCGACATCTCTGTGAGGTTTCAAATTTAAATTCTTTAACATCTCTTCTTTCATTAATATCCCTTTATTTTTCTTCTAAATTTAACATATTCAGCATAATTCAAATATTTTTTATTTTTAATATAATCCTCAACTAATTTTGCTTTATTTCTTTTTTCTTCAATTAACTCCTTAACAATAATTGAAAATGAATCTGAGCCTGCCCCAGAACCATAGGAGGTTATTAAAATTTTTTCTCCCGGTTTTGCTATATCCAAAACGGCTGCTAAACCCAAAAGCGAGGAACCTGAATACGTATTTCCAATTCTATCGACAAGCAAACCGGGTAAAACCTTTTCTTTTGGAACACCTAAAAATTTTGCTGCTCTTAAGGGGAATTTCATGTTTGGTTGGTGAAAAACAAAATAATCATAATCTTCTATTTTTTTATTTAATTTTTCTAATAAACCTTTTGTTGATGAAATTACGTGCTTAAAATATGAAGGCTCTCCCGTAAATCTCCCGGCGTGTCTTGGAAATTCTTCTTTTTCCCTTCTCCAAAAATCTGGTGTGTCTGTTGTAAAAGAAAAGGTATCTTCAATTTCTGCTATTAAATTTTCTTTTCCCATTATGAATGCCGCACCTCCCGCGCCAGCAGTAAATTCTAAATCATCACCAGGCCTTCCTTGGGCGGTATCTGCACCAATACCTAAACCATATTCTATCATACCCGCTTTAATCATTCCAATAATTGCTTGAATTCCCGCGGTCCCCGCTTTACATGCAAATTCTAAATCAGCAGCGGTTAAGTTTGGCGTTGCTCCAATGGCCTCGGCTACTATACTCGCAGTTGGCTTAATTACATAGGGGTGTGATTCAGAACCAATATAAATAGCACCAATTTTTTTGGGATCTATATCGGCTCTTAATAATGCATTTCTGCTTGCCTCCACAGAAATTGTAGCAGTATCTTCATCTAACCCAGGAACCGATTTTTCTCCCTTTCCGCTTTCACCGCCCCAAATTTTTGCTATTTCCTCTGTTTTTATTCTCCAAATCGGTATATAAACTCCGTAACCAACAATTCCAACCATAAATATAAAGAACTGTAAAAGGTTTTTAAACATTCAAAAAAAGTTTCGACAATTGGCTTTATATATATTATAAAAATGATAATGTTCAAAAATGTAATTATTGAAAAATTGAGGATAATTATGAAAAAAATAAAGATATTGCTTTTTGTTTCATCGCATTGCCCCCATTGTCCAAGCGCAGAACATGTTGTGAAAAAGGTTGTAAAAGATTATTGTGAATATGGCATTAGTTTTAGTAAAATAAGAATAAAAACAAGCGAAGGGAAAGAACTTTCTTCAAGATATGGTATTATGGCAACACCTTCTATAATAATACTTGAAAACGGAAATGAAACTCAAAGAATTGTTGGGGTTCCAAGCGAAAATGGTTTAAGGAATAAAATTGAAAAATCACTTGGATTAAAAAAATCGTTTTTAAGCAAAATTTTTGGTAGAAGATAATTTTTAAAATAATTCTTTAATATTTTAAGTATGAAAATTTCAATAATAGGAACGGGTTATGTTGGTTTAATTACAGGCGTTTGTTTTGCTGAATTGGGAAATAATGTCATTTGTATAGATATAAATGAAGAAAAGGTTAATAAAATAAATTCCGGAGAACCAACGATATATGAAAGGGGATTAGAAGAAATTTTTAAGAAAAATTTAGAGAGGATAAAGGCAAGTTTAAATTTTAATGAAATTTTAAACACGGACATTACTTTTATTTGTGTAAGCACACCAGAAAATCCGGATGGCTCAATAAATTTGGATTACATAAAATCGGCAAGTGAGAGCGTGGGAAAAGTTTTAAAAGAAAAGGGATATCATTTAGTTGTTGTTAAATCTACCGTTGTGCCAGAAACCACGGAAAAGGTTGTAATCCCAATTTTAGAGAAATTTTCTGAAAAAAATGTTGGTGAAGACTTTGGGGTGTGTATGAATCCCGAATTCCTTAAAGAAGGTTCGGCTATTAAAGATTTTATGGAACCCGACAGGATAGTTATAGGAGAATTTGATAAAAAATCTGGTGATATGCTTTTTAAACTGTATAAAGATTTTAAATGCCCAATTTTAAGAACGGATTTAAAAACAGCAGAAATGATTAAATATGCTTCTAATGCATTTTTATCGATGAAAATTTCATTTATAAATGAAATGGGGAACATTTGCAAGAAATTGGGAATAAATATTTATAAGGTCGCCGAAGGAATGGGGTATGATGAAAGAATAGGACATAAATTTTTAAAGGCGGGCCCTGGTTTTGGTGGTTCTTGTTTTAAAAAGGATGTAAACGCTTTAATAAAAAAAGCTGAAAGTTTGGGTTACGAACCAAAAATATTAAAATCGGTATTAGAAGTTAATGAAAGACAACCCTTAAAAATGATTGAATTATTAAAAAAATATTTGCAAAATTTAAAAAATAAAAAAATTGGGGTTTTGGGTCTTTCTTTTAAACCGGAAACAGATGATATAAGGGAAAGTCCCGCAATAAAAATAGTTAAGAAATTGTTGGAAGAAGAGGCAATTGTAAACGCATATGACCCAAAAGCAATGAATAATTTCAAAAAACTATTTCCAAACATAAACTATTTTTCTTCCGCGCAAGATTGTATAGAAAATTCAGAAGCAGTTTTAATTGTAACTGATTGGGACGAATTTAAAGATTTAGATTACTCAGATAAAATTGTTATAGATGGTAGGTATATAATTTCAAAAGAAAAAGCAAAAATTTATGAAGGAATTTGTTGGTAAAATGCGAGATAATTTACATTAATTATAAAGTAACCATTTCCACAAAGGAATATATTTTATTTCTTTATTTTTGGACATTTTCCAGAAAAATGTCTTAAATTTTGGTAAAAAAAGAAAATTGGAATATTGAATTCATTCTATCTGTTAATCATAGATAATCATAGGAGATGTTGTTTGTATTGTTCAAGAAAATGTTATTCTCAATAATTGGTTTGTCGGGAGGTGAGATAAATCCAATACCAGTATCGCATCCATAGATTCTATTATTTTCGATTCTTGGGGAACCACCATCAATGATAATACATGCACGACCTGGGTTCGGCCCCAAATTATTGTACCGAATAATTGGAGAGCTACTATGCATGTCTATGAGTTCATGCCCGGCATAAGATATATTGTTATAGAGTATCTTTGCATTCTCGTCTTTGCCCATACAAACTCCGCATTCTCCCATATTTCTTAAATTATTGTGACTTATTTCTACATCGGAGGAAACACCAAGAGCTCTGTAATTCTCAACATTGGCATAAGAAAGAACACCGCTGCGAATTATAAACTTATTCCAATCATAAATCCCCGGAGTTTCGGAATCGGATTTGAAAACAATTCTCTCTTCTTCCGTCCCAATAGCTTCTAACTCACCTAAAACAACAATACTAACATGATGTCTTTCGTCTCTGTAAGGTTCATTTTTATGAACTCCACAATTAGTGTTATCTTCTTGTTTTATACCAGCAAGCAAATCATATCCTATAATCCCATCACATATCATCCATCCAAAAAGGTTATGAATGTCTTTATTTGCTGTAATTGTTACATTGGTTCCTGGTAAAATAGTTAACGTAACCCACGGCATTACAAGAATATCACCATCTACAAGAATATCACCACTCCATACTTGATTTCTAACTATAATGCCATGAATATTTGTATCATAAATTTTTTGTTGAATAGATACACAAATAAAGAAACAACCAATGGTTATTGTGAAAATTATTAAGGAAGATATAAATATTCTCTTTCTCACAATGATTTATTTATTTTGGAATTTAAAAAATTTGGAGATAACGTTTTGCGGTTATGAGAAGTTTCGCTTTAGCGAAATTTGGGAAAATTAAACAAAGCGCAGATTTTCCTCATAACCCCTTAGCAGCCGAACGATAGTGAGGCAAGAAACCGAAGGCTTCGGGGGTGTCGTATCATAAAAATTAACGGGGAGACCGCCGAAAATTTATATACTTTTGTATATAAGTTAACTTTTTTATTCGATTTTCCAAAATTAATATTGTATGTTACAAATAATTCATATATATGTAAAATTATGTTCATAATTATTGGTGATTAAAAAATGGAAGGTAAAAAGATAGAGACGATAACCGCAATTCAGATTTTGAAATCTGCAATCGGAAACCCAGTTACGAGAGAGTTGATTTCTTCCATTTCTAATTGGTGCGAGAAGGACCAAAAGAATAGATTAGAGGTAGCGCTGGAATTGTGGACCAAACAAAGGAAAGATGCCTGCTGGAAATGCAAAACAGCTAAAAAGGGATTATCTAAAATTCTGAAAATTGGAGGAAAGACGTTTGGCGTTTCTGAGGAAGAAATGCGCAAAAAATTCAGTGACCCTTGGTGGAGGAAGGGATTGGCAAATGTTTTGCGAGGCATAGCCAAGTTTGGAATTCAACGGCCATTCGTTTCAGGAGCCCCGTTCTTGGTTGTGTGGGACATCACCTATGCCTGTAATTTGAAATGCAAGCACTGCTATGCTACGGCTGGGAAACCGTTGCCAGACGAACTCACTACCGAAGAAGCGAAACGGGCGATAGATAAGTTGGATCGAGCAGGTGTGCCGATAATTGCTTTTTCTGGGGGCGAACCTCTGGTTAGAGCGGATATATTTGAATTATCCAGATATGCGGCAGATAAAGGAATTTACGTTGCGATGGCTACAAACGGAACTTTGATAACAAAGGAAACAGCGAAAAAGATGAAAAAATCGGGCATACAGTTCGTTCAAATTTCTTTAGATGGTGCCGACGCAAAAACTCACGATGGATTTAGGGGAATCCCTGGGGCGTTTGACAGAACGATTAAAGGGATAAAAAACTGTGTGGAACAGGATTTTTTTGTGAATATTTCGACAACCGCTACGCATTACAATTATAAACAAATTCCAAAAATAATCGACCTTTGCGAGGAATTGGGAGTGAACTGGTTCATGGCATATAATTTTGTTCCGGTTGGAAGGGGAGACTCCATCAAAAAAAGCGATTTAACACCCGAGGAAAGAGAAGAACTACTGAAGATGTTATGGGAGAAGCTGAAGACCAGTAAGGTTAATGTTTTAACGACTGCACCGCAATTCTCCAGGGTTGCTCTGCAAAGAGAATTTGGAGAAGAGAAGATCGTTCCAACGCATTTTTATACGCTAAAACTGAAAGGGAAACTTATAAATTTGGCTGAGTTCATTGGCGGATGCGGTGCCGGAAGATTCTACTGCGCGATAAGGCCGCAAGGGAATATAGAACCGTGTGTATTCTTTCCCCTAACTGTTGGGAACATTAAAAATGATGATTTTGAAGAACTTTGGAACAACAATAAAATTTTCAAGGACTTGAGAAATAAAGATTTGTTAAAACCGAACTGCGGAAAATGTGATTATCGCTATTACTGCGGGGGCTGCAGGGCAAGGGCTTATAATTATTTCGGAGATTATATGGCTCCAGACCCGGGATGTATAAACAACAAGGATTTTCAGAACACCTTATAAAGTTAGAAGGCCACGGCTCTCTTCTCCAGAGTTTTTGTGATTTCTTCTAAAATTTTCTGTATTTTATTTCTAACGTTTTTCCATGCTTCCCGAATTGGAACAGCATTATAAATATACTTGAGCCTTTTGTCCTGTTTAACTTTCTTATTTATGAATCCTTCCCGTTCCAGTCTTTTAATATATTTTCGTATTGTCCGCTCTGAAAGATTTAATTGTTTTTCCATTTGTTTTATGGTCAATGAAGATTTCAATAAGATGTTGTAAATTTTAATTTCTATTGGTTTGAAGTTGAGAAAGTTAAGGATGACATTTAGTAACTCTATTGGTTTTTTTCTCTCTTTAAGTATTTTTTCTATATCTGCGATACAGCTTCTCCCAACCATAATTATGATATGAACACAGAATATATAAAATTTTCATACATATGAACGCTATAGATACAAAGAGGGCCATTATTCCACGAGCAAAGCGTAAGATTATATTCAATATTTGTAAATTTTTGTACAAGTTTGTACTAAAAAACTATAAAATGAAGCAATACTAAAATTATCTTCCTAATCTGGCATGTGCTTCCGCTAAATGTCCTGCGACATGGGCGGATAATAAAGAAATTTCCCCCGCCAAGACGGCGGCAGCAATTATCTCTGCAAATTTTTTGGCATTTGTTCCTGGAGGATTACCACCACCAAAACAACCTAAAATTTGTAATGCTTCTTTTTGTGTTTCTCTTAGGGTTCCACCACCCACCGTACCAACTTCTAAAGAAGGAAGAAAAACAGAAACATAAATACCTTTTTCATGTTTTTCTACAGAAGTTATTCCCAAAGAAGATTCAACAACTTGGGCAGCATCTTGACCACAAGCAATAAACATAGCAGCAATTATATTTGCATAGTGTGCATTAAATCCCAAAGAACCCGCTAAAGCAGAACCCAAAAAGTTTTTCCTATAGTTAACCTCTATTAAATCCTCTGATTTTGTTTTTAGTTTTTCTTTTATGGCCTTTTCATTTAAAATTACTTCTGCTATAACCGATTTTCCTCTACCCTCAATAACGTTCATTGAAGAAGGCTTTTTATCAACACAAAGATTTCCGGATAAAGATATACACTTTACATCATAATTTTTTTCGATCCATTTCGCTATGTTATCACAACCTATTGTAACCATATTCATACCCATGGCATCTCCCGTTTCTGCTACAACTCTTAAGAAAACATTTCTTCCCATGATCCAGGGTCTTATTTCTTTTAAATTTAAATAAACAGATTCTTTCTCAAATTCTTCTTTTATTTTATTAAAATTTTCTTTTACCCATTTGGCAAATTTAATTGATTCTTCTAAAGAATTTGTTCTAAACAAAGGTGATCTTGCCATGCCATCTTTTAAAATCCTAACATTACACCCACCAGACAAATTTATTGCGGAGGAACCTCTATTTGTAGAAGCAACTAATGCACCTTCTGTGGTTGCTAATGGGATATAAAATTCACCTTTTGCATATTCTCCGTTAATTTTTAATGGCCCCGCAACGCCCAATGGCAATTGAGCGGAACCAATCATATTTTCAATATTTTTTCCAATGGCGTCTTCGGGATTTACTTTATAACTTCCAATATTTTCCAAATTTATACCAAGTTTTTCTTCCAAAAACTTCCTTCTTAATTCTGTAGCTTCTTTTTTTCCAACAAGTTTATCTAATTGATAAAACTTGATTTCTCCCTTTAAAACCTTTTCAAATATCTCGTTCATAAAAATACAAATACAAAAAGGATTTAAAAATTAACTTTTAAATTATCGTTAATTAACAAAATAATAAAAGACAAGAAAAGTATTTAAATTTATAACAAAAAGGATAAAGATGAATCTTAAAAAGATTATAACAGAGAATTCAAAGAAATATTGGTATTTATTTATTTTAATTCCTATAGTTTTAACGGCTTTTTGGTTAAGATCTTTCCCAGCAAGGTTTAATGAATTACAGGCTTTAGACCCGTTTTATATATATAGAATTAGCAGTTATGTTTTAACTCATAATTTTCAATTGCCAGAATTAGACACTTTAAGATATTATCCTTATGGAGTACAGCCAATAAAATATGATCCTATAATGCCTTTTTACTTTCCCGCAATTCTTTATTTGTTTTTATCATTTTTGGGAATGAGTATGAGTTATTTTAATTTCGCATTAATTTATCCCGCCATTATGGGCGCCTTATGTACATTTATCATTTTCTTTATAGGAAAGGAATTGTTTGATGAGAAGGCGGGATTGTTTGCGGCATTTTTCTTGGCAACAACACCCACTTTTATTGCAAGAACTTCTGCTGGTTTTTTTGAAAAAGAACCCGTAGCGGGATTTTTCATGTTCTTATCGATTTATTTCTTTATAAGAGCGATGAAAAGAGATTCTTGGGTTTCGGGAATAATTTCTGGTTTATGCTTAGCCGGTATGGGATTTTCATGGGGTGGTGTACAATATTTATATTTACTTTATGCGGCGTTTGGTTTGATAATGCTTATTTTAAATAAACCATACAAAATCTTCAAAGCATATATCCCTTCAATTCTTTTGGGTGTTGGTATACCAGCCATATGGAAAATTTTCTTTTCAGCTTATTATTTTTCATACACAAGTCCCGGCGCATTGGGATGTTTGGGAATTACTACCGTTTTGGTTTCAAGAGTTTTTGTAGAGAGATTTAATCTTTTAAAAGAGGAACAATTACCTTATTTCACACCGGGAATGATATTTTTAGGATTTTTGGGTTTAATTTTCACTTCCATGTTTTCTGAGTTTTCTTGGAGAGTTCTTCAAAGCCTTATAAATATAATTTTGCTTGAAAAAAGCAAAGGGATAGTTGGTTCAACCGTTGCAGAAAACATGCCAGGTGATTTTGGAGATATTACGGGGATGTTAAGCACGGGATTTGCTTCTGCTATTATGCCCCAAATAAAATCCATATTACCGGCTTTTAGTTTGTGGATATTTATGTTCGTGGGAATGTTTTTATTATCTTATAAACTCTTATATACTAGATTAGAAGAAAAAAGTTTGTTATTAATATTCCCTTTACTTTGGGCAATTTCTGGTATAGCGGGTGTGTTTGGAAGAATTAGGTTATTATTTTTATTGGGACCCCCCGCAGCCATTTGTGGAGGATATTTTTTCTCATTTATTATTGATTATGCCTTAAACTCAAAAATTTTAGCTAACTTGCAAACACTTAAAGAAAAAGCAATAAATCTTATAACTATTCCTTTAGTTTTATTTATAGGATTGGTCTTAATATCTAATTTATCTGCTGGTTATGTATATGCAAATTCCATAGGTCCTTCTTTAACGCCTTCATGGAAAGAAGCAATGGAATTTCTAAAAACAAATACAACAGAAGATTCAATAATCTTGTCTTGGTGGGATTATGGGTATTGGTTTCAAACGGTTGCAAATAGAACATCTTTAGCTGATGGCGGTAATTTGGGAGGAAATCCTTATGGAATAAGAGATCATGAGATAGCGGAATGGTTTACTTCTCCCGCTTCAAACTGGTCAGAATGGGAACCATGGTTAGAAAACTACTCTGCGGATTATATATTGGTTGATCAAACTTTAATGGGAAAATACGGAGCAATTTCTAAAATAGCCTCTTACGGAAAAGAAGTATTGGCCCCAATGGGATTCGTTCCCACAGGAAAAACTTATCCAAAGGATAATAGAACAATTTATGAATTTTCAAGTGGCCCTTATTTACTTTGGGTTCCAACGATAAACGGAACGCCTTCAGACCCTGCTTTATTATTATATACCCAAGGTGGACAATACTATGGAGAAAATTATATAAATGAGATATGCACTTCGCAAGGGATATTTAGATTAGGTAATAAACAACCAGAATTAAAAGGTTGCATTTCACAATCCTTAATCCCATATAAAAACTATTATATTTATTCATTTTATTACGTTCCCGAAAAAATGGAACACACGATATTTACTGCTTTGTGGTTTATGGATGGGTATGGTTTGCCCGTAGAAAAAGTCTTTGATAACCATTTAATAAAGATTTACAAAATAAATTATGGAGATTAAGATTAAAATTTAAGCCCAAAAAAGTAATGAGAATGCAAAAACGCAAGAAATAATTTCTAAGGACCATATAATCCAAACCAATTTTTTTTCTGTTGGCTTAAAAACACTTTCAATATAATAATAAAGATTGTAAACATATTTTTTCGATGGTGGAACTAAAACACCATTTTTTATTTTTGAAAATTTTTCAATAGGTTTTCCTCTTATCAAATCAAATGTAGTGATAAATCCATTAATTATATAAGGCATTAAAACAACAATACCAATTATTTCTATATTTCCAATTATAATCGCAGAAGCAACGGCAGAACCTAACACAAATGTTCCAACATCCCCTGGAAATATTTTTGCAGGATAATAATTATATTTTAAGAAAGCTAAACAAGAACCGGCCATGGCAAACATTAAAATAGAAATTTCTATTCTATTTAAAAATAAACCAATTACTCCAAGGGAAAAACACGAAATAAATCCTAACCCGGATTCTAAACCATTATAACCCGCTAACATATTAAATGCATTAACAGAAACAGTTATTGCTATTGGAATTAAAATAAAAGGATAAATTAAACCTAAATCTACTAAACCAATAAAAGGAATATTCATTGTGTGAACTCCGGCCTGTGTAACAACTAAAGGTATTGATGCAAAAACGGGCAAAAAAGTTTTAATTTTTCTGCCTATACCAAACAAATCATCGCATACGCCAATTAAACCAGAAAATAAAACTGTTAATAAAGAAGCAAAAAGAAATGTGTAATTTCCTTCTAAAAATAAAATTGAAAAGAAAGAACCAAAAGAAAAACCAAATAAAATAGATAATCCGCCCATTTCAGCAACTTCTGGTTTATCTTCTTTATGAACATCTCTTCCAACAATTCCAACAGATTTAAGTTTTTTTATGAAAATTGGCGTAAGAAAATATGTAACCAAAAAAGAAATTAAAAATATTAAAAAAACCCATATCTCCATGTTTTCACTTTAATAGTTTTATCAGATCACCCAAGTTTTTTATATAATTTACTTTATTATCTTTAAACGTTTTTAAATCCCCTACACCAGTTAAAACACCAATAAATTTAACACCGGCGTTTTTTGCAGCTAAAATATCATTTAAACCATCGCCAACCATAATTGTATTTTCTTTTTTAAAATTTAATTTATTCATAATTTTTAATATTCCGGAAGGTTCTGGTTTTGGTTTACAATCCTCTCTAGAAAGAATTAAATTAAAATAATTTTTTATTTTAAATTTTTCTAATGACTTTTCTGCACACTTTTTCCCATTAGAAGTTAAAATTGCTAATTTAAAATTCATTTCCTTTAATGAATTCAAAGTTTCTCTTACATTTTCTATTATTTCTGCTTTTTTAACTCCTTCTAATTCAAATTTATCTAAAATCTCCTTAACATCTTTTTTAACTTTTTCCTGATCTTCTGGAAAATTCTTTTTCACGAAAGAAATGGCATAATCAATTTTTTTTAATAGGGGCCTAAATTCTAAATTTAAACCATATTTTTTAAAGTATTCCTTTAAACTTTGCCTAAGAGAATTATAATCTATTGGGAGTCTTACTAATGTTCCATCCAAGTCAAAAATTAAGAGTTTCATTCATAAATTTTACTTTTATATTTTAAAATAATATTTTTATGGTGGTTTAATGTCTAAGGTAATTGTTTTAAAAACAAATCCAAAAACGGTTTTAAATGATATAAAAAAGGCAATGGAACTTGCGGATTATGAAAAGGTTTTATTAAAAGAATATGAAACCCTTTTAAAAATAAATCTTTCATGGTCTCTTTATTTTCCGGCAAGTTCAACCTCTCCTTGGCAATTAGAAGGTGTTGTAAAAACCTTGAAAGAAAATAATTATAAAATAATTCCGGTGGAAAACAAAACCGTTGTGACAGACCCTTGGAAGGGGGTAAAAAATAATAAATGGGAACCAATTTTTAAAAAATATAATTTAAAGTTTATTCCCTTAAATGAAGCGGAGTGGGTTGAATATAAACCCAAAAAGAATTTACTTATTTTAGATAAGATCTTCCCTAAAATACAAATACCAAAATTATTTTTTGGAAAAAATATAATTCATTTACCCACAATGAAAACCCACGGTCATTCTGTTATGACGGGGGCAATGAAAAACGCTTTTGGTGGTTTACTTAAGGAAGTTAGACATCATTGCCATAAATATATTCATGAAGTTTTAGTTGATTTGCTTATCATTCAAAAAGAAATTCATAAAGGTATTTTTACCGTTATGGATGGATGTGTTTGTGGTGATGGGGCGGGACCAAGAACAATGATACCTAAAATAAAAAATTATATTTTAGCGGGTTCCGATTCAGTAGCTATAGATGCCGTTGCTTCAAAAATGATGGGGTTTGAACCTTTGGAAATAAAAAAAATAAAAATTGCACATGATTTAGGTTTAGGTGTTGGTGATATAAAACAAATAGAAATAATTGGTGAAGATATTTCAAAAATAAACTTTAATTTTAAAGTTAAAAAAAGCCCGGTAATATTTTTTGATCAATTTTTTAGAAACAGTTTTTTAGAACCACTATTATTTAAAACATGGTTTTTTAATTTTTGCATAATCTCCTCGGCATTATACCACGATTATCTTTGGTACCCGCTTATAGGAAAAAGAAGAGTTAATGAGTTCATGAAAACCGAATGGGGAAAACTATTTCAAAAATATTAGCAACGGGATTTTTCAAATTTTTCTTGTGTGAAGTTAAATAAAATTAAAGAAATTAAACCAATGAAAACGCCAAACCATAAAGTTACAAGTCTTGTTAATAAAGTTAAACTTGAAGAGATCGTAAAACTTAAACCCAATTGTTGGAATAAGATAAAAAAGCTTCCTTCCGCTGCCCCCAAACCACCGGGTAATTGAGATAATGCTCCCAACAAAGAGGAAAAAGAAAATATGAATATGCAAGCCAGGATGGAAAAATCAATGTTTAATGATTTTAATATAAAAAATAATGCAATTCCTTCAAATACCCACGAAAAAGAGCTTATTATTATTGTAAAAATTAATGGTTTTGTATTTAAAAGCAAATTAAATCCCTTTTGGCCCGTGTTAAAATAACTAGAATATTTTTTAATTTTTGGTATCCTTTCTAGAAATTTTATGATTTTTCCCATTATAATTTCACTTTTTAAACAAAATATTAAAAAAACCAAAAATCCAGAAATTAAAATCAACCAAACTATGTTCTCAAAAAAGATATAAGAACCCAAAAAGCAAAGAACTGTTAAACCCATTATATCACCCAACCTTTCCACAACAATTATTGGCGCCGACTTGCTTATTGGTGTTTTGTTAATTTTTTTAATTAAATATGATTTTAAAAATTCGCCAATTTTCCCTGGCGTTATTACCATACTTAAACCAGAAAAAAATATTAATCCAGACTTTTCTTTGGGAATATCTAAAACCTTAAGATAATATTTGAACCTAAACATTCTAATTAAATAGTTAATTAAAGTTGAAACCAAAGCAAGAAAAACAAAAAAGTAATTTATTTTAAATAAAGTCTCTTGAAAATTTCCAAAAAAGAAAAGTATAAAATAAATTACACAACTTAAAATTATAACTAAAATTAATTTTTTATCTAACATTAAACCACATAAATTAAAACAAAAACCGTTAAGAAAAGAATTAAAGATGCTCCCAAAATTTGAATATCCTTTAAAGCATTTTCTACATCCCTACCGATTTTTGAATTTTTTGAAATTAAATATGTATATCTAAACAAAATAAAAGTCATTATAGGTAAACTTAAAAGAAAGTTTTCTCTAACCAAGAAAGAATAAAAGGAATAAGCCGTTAAAAAAACAGCAAGAATGCAAACAATAAACATATCTAAAATTTCTTTATTATAAAAATTAAATATTTTCTTAAACTCTTTTGCCTTTTCACCTAAAAATTCTAAATTAGACCTCCTTTTACATAAAGCCAAAAAAAGACCAAGTAAGAAAACCAAGATTATTAACCAGGGAGAAACTGTGACATTTATTACATATCCTCCAGAAACGGCCCTTAATAAAAAATTTATTGCAATTATATGAACATCTAAAATCGGTATATTTTTAAAATAAAAAGTGTATAAAACCGAAAGTAAAAATAAAACCAAGGGAAAAACGATGAAATATGAATTTATAAAATATGCAAAAATTACAGAGAAAGCAAATAAAATAATAGAAATCATTTTTGCCGTACCAACTTTAATTAAACCAGATGGTAGTGGTCTTTTCTTTTTTTCTGGGTGTTTTTTATCAAATTCTAAATCCTTTATATCGTTTATTATATAATAAGAAGAACAAATAAAGCAAAGAGAAAAAAACCCCATTAAAGTTTTTAAAAAAAGTTCAAAATTAAATAAATTTTCAGAGAAAAATAAAGCCAAAAAAATAACCAAATTTTTATACCATTGGTTTATTCTTAAAAGTTTTAGGTATTTCATATGAATTTTCTTGTTTTTATTTATTTTAAATTTTAGGATTCCATAAAACCTTGTACAAATAAATACTTTGATTATTTTCTTCGAATTTATTAACAGGATTTAATATTAAAGTGCCATCTTTAAATGAGATTTTGTGCGTTGTAAAATTATCTGCAAATATTTTTGTTGGATTATAAAAGTGGGGCATTAAAGAATCATAAGGAACAAAATAAGTTATATTGTTCTGAATCATAAAAATTAAATGAACAACATAAGGATTTTGTGATAATTGAGGATTTTTTTGAAGTGATAAAGATAAATAATAATTTGGCACATCATACCTAAAAACTTCTCTATTAGTATAAAACCCATAAACTGCACTATCTCCAGCTAATAGTTTATCTTCGGGAGATGTATTTTCATTAAACCAATTCATAGAGTCTTTAATTACATCATATCTTTTTCCATGTTCAATTATATTGTTTGGTGCAATTAAAAATCCATAATAAGATGTTAGTGAAATAATTAAAATTAAAATTAAACATTTCAAATATTTTTGCCTTTCTTTTAAAAAATAAAAAACTGCTAAGGAAAACCAACCAAAGAGCAAAGGCATTGGTATTATGGCGAATCTTTCATAAGATCTAAAAAAATACATGTGTAAAGCAGAATAAAGTATAAAAAATAAATAAAATGGTAAATGGTTTTCCCATTTTTTAAAACTTATTATTAATCCTAAGATTGAGATTAAAAACACAGGCAACGTTAAAGCATTGGATAATACAGAAAACCAGAAAAGACCTATAGATGGATTTCCCTCTCCCGCTTTTCGTTGATAATAACTAGGAATTAAAGATCCGGTTTCAAATAAATTTCTTAACCACCAAGTTCCCACAGGAATTATAAATAATAGAAATGAAAGAACAATATATTTATTCTTTAAATAAGGAGTTATTTTTTCCCAATTTAATGTTGCATACCCCTTTCCAAATATAATTTTTCTCTTCCAATAAAGAAACGTAATTATACAAGATAAAGTTAATAAATAACCTTCCCATCTTGTTAAACAAGAATATGCTAAAATTATAGAAACTAATGGTAAATATTTTATATTTTCTTTTGATTTAAATAAAAAGAAAAAAGAAGAAACCATTAATAATAAAAAAAGAGATTCAGTCATTATTCTTAAACTAAACTCCCAAACCAACGGTTGAATTATAACTAAAAAAGTTGTAAGCAACGCTATTTCTTTTGATTCTAACTCTTTCCATAATAAATAAATTATAGGTATAATAAGTAAAGAGGATAAAAAGGAAACTATTTTTCCAGAAAGATGAGAGTTATTTAAAATTAAGGAAAGTAAACCAAAGGTTACGGGGTAACCGGGTTGAAAAATATTATGTGGTTTCCCCCATAAAGTATAACCTTTTCCTGAAAATAAATTTTCTGATACTCTCATCATCCAATAAGCGTCTTGCCATTGTTCTGTTGTCACCGAATTAAAAAAATAAATTCTGATAGAAAAAGCAAATAAAAATAAAATAATTAATAAAATTATATATTTATCTTTAATCATTACTTAATTTTTTTTCTTATGGTTTATAAATAAAACTATATCTCAAAACTTGTCCAATCCCCTTCTTTTAATAAAACGGGTCCAGAATCCATGTGTCTTATCCAATATATCCCTTCTCCAATACAATTATACTTTTTAACTTTTGGAATTTCTTCTCCAAATGCGAGTTTAACATAAATATAAGGCATATTAACGCCTGCTTTTGTGAAGAAAAACGATGTTGTAAAAAACCTACCGGCATTTATTTCTGTTGGGCACGGAATTCCATCTTTATTTCTTTTTAAATCTACACAAAAAATTCCCGTTGCCTTTTTATCTATGGCCAAAACTGCCTTGGTTGCAATTTCATTAACATAATCATCATTAATTGTTTTTGCTACAGAGGGCGTTCCCGTTATTCCCGAGGGAGAAAGATAAGGGTATATGTATTCTATTCTTTCCCTTGCTTGAGAGCAAATTAACTCTCCTTTATTCCAAATTGATTGAAAGGCAATATTTTGCCCAGGTAAATATTCCTGTGCTATGAATTCCCAATCACTCCCCCTCGCTCTCCAATATTTTATCCATGAAAGCGCGGTTTCTAAATTATTAACCAATGTGCTCCCTCTACCGCCCGCTCCCTGAGATGCTCTGATCCAAAAGGGAAATCCAAAAACATTTGTAATTTCTTTAACATCGTTTTCATCTTTTATTTTAATTGTTTCGGGAACGGGAATATTCATTTTTTTCCATAATTTAGCTGATTTAAATTTATCCTGACAAATTCTTATCGTTTCTTTTTTGGGTAAAAATATTTTTGTGTTAATTTTTTCTCTGTTTTCGGAGATGAATTTTACTTCAGAGTCTGGTTGTGGGTGAATAAAATCTATTTCCTCCTTTTCAATTATGGCATTAATTTTTTCTATATAATTTGGGTCAGAATTTTTTGGAACAAGATATTTTTTATCTGCTTCGGGGAGTTCTAAATGATGTTTGTTTATATCCGAGGTAACTATATAAAATTTTTCGGGGGCGTGCCTTAAAGATCTAATAAAATTAACCCCAGCAGGTCCTCCACCACCCGTTACGAGTATTCTTTTCATAAAACAATAACCTTTTTTTCTTTAGCGGATCTTATTATCGCTTCGGCAACTTTAAGAGAATTTAAGGCATCTTCACCCGTCACTAAAGGTTCTTCTCCGGCCTTTATACAATTAATAAAACTTTCTAATTCAATTTTTAAAGGTTCTTCCTTTTTAATATCTATTATCTTTTTTTCTGGGTTTCCAAATTTTATTACAAAATCTCCAAAATCATTATGAGAAGTTTCATAATTACTTTTATAAAAATTAATTTCTTGCGTTATATAATTTAATTCAACATAGCCCCTTGTTCCATTTACAGCCAAACTTCTAATTTTAATCGGTGTTATCCAATTTACTTGTATAAACCCCGACACGCCTTCATATTCCAAGAATATATCAGAAAAATCAGCCCTTTTATTTATTAAAGCCCTACCAGATTTTGCATAAACCCTTACGGGTGTTTTATTAAACAAGTAATTAAAAACATCTATATCATGTACCGCTAAATCAATTATAACATCGGCATCTTTTATTTGTGGCGGAAACAAACCAACTCTTCTCGCAATTACAGAGGTTATATTTCCGAGTTCATTTTGAGCTATCATTTCTTTAAGCTTCCTTATAGCTGGATTAAACCTTTCGATATGACCAACAGTTAGTTTTACATTTTTTTCTTTTGCTAATTTAACTAATTCTTCTCCCTCCTCCACCGTTTTTGCGATAGGTTTTTCTATTAACAAGTTAATTCCATTTAAAATAACATTTTTTGCAACCTCGTGGTGTAGGGATGTTGGAACACAAACTGAGACGGCATCTAATTTTTCATTCTTTAACATATCAATATAATTTTTATAATATTTACATCCATATTTTTCGGCAATTTCTTTCCCCCTTTTTTCATTTATATCACAAATACAAACTAAATTTGAATTTTCTAATTTAGAATAAATTCTTGCGTGATGTTGACCCATGTTTCCAACGCCGATGACACCCACATTTATTTTTTCCATTAAAACACCAATTTTATTTCATTAATAATTTTATTTAAATCGTTTTTTGTTAGTAGGGGATGAACAGGTAAGGACAAAACCTGTTTTGCAATTTCTTCCGATACCGGCAGATTTTCATTATAACCTAATTTTTTATAAACTAATTGTAAATGAATAGGTTTGGGATAATAAACCTTTGCTCCAACACCCCTTTCATTTAATTTGTTTAAAACATAATCTCTTTTCCCATTTAAAACTTTAATTGTGTATTGGTGAAAAACATGTTTTTTATTTTTTTCTATAAAGGGTATTTTTAACCAAGAAATTTTTGAGAGATTTTCATTAAAAATTTTTGCATTCTCCATTCTCTTTTTATTCATTTCTTCCAATTTTTTTAACTGAACCAAACCAATAGCGGCTTGTATATCACTCATTCTATAATTAAATCCAAGAATTTTATGCTCATATGTTTTTTCTTGCCCATGGTTTCTTAATAATTTTGCTTTTTCGGCAATTTCTTCATTATTTGTTAATATCGTTCCTCCTTCCCCCGTGGTCATATTTTTTGTTGCATAAAAACTAAAACAAGATAAATCGCCAAACGATCCAACTTTTTTACCTTTATATTCCGCCCCATGTGCCTGACACGCATCTTCAATTAAAAACAAATCATGCTCTTTGCAAATTTTCATGATTTCATCCATTTCACAAGGATTTCCGAATAAGTGAACAATTAAAACCGCTTTTGTTTTATTTGTTATTTTTTCTTCTATTTTTTCTGGATCTATATTAAATGTTTCTGGGTTTATATCGGCAAAAACGGGTTTCCCACCAACATAAAGTATAGAATTTGCGGTTGCTATAAAAGAAAATGGCGTCGTTATTACTTCATCTCCTTTGCTTATTCCTAATGCTTTTAAACCAACTTGCAAGGCCGTTGTGCCAGAGGAAACGGCAATCCCATATTTACATCCAATATATTTTGCGAACTCGTTTTCAAATTTTTCGACTTTTTCCCCTTGCACGAGCATTCCCGATTCTAAAACTTCCTTAACTGCTTGAATTTCCTCTTCTCCTATAAAGGGCTTTGAAATTGGTATCATTTTACCACTTTATGATTAAATAAATTAATAATTAAAAATTTAAATTTGAATTAAACTACAAAAATTAAATATAATTTTAGCTAATAAATAAAAATGAGAAAATTTTTGGTTGTTGACTTAAATAAATGTGTGGATTGCGGTATATGTTCTTTAGTATGCTCTTTTTACAAGACGGGAAAATTTAATCCTAAAAATGGTTATATAAAAATAATAAGGAAAAATGTTATTGAAAAAGAGTATATAACCTGTAAGCATTGTGACCCTCCTCATTGTGCTCAGGCATGCCCCGAAAATGCCATAGAAGTTAAAAACGGAATTGTGGTTGTAAATAAAGCAAAATGTGTATGTACGGGAAAATGTGTTGAGGCATGTCCTTTCAATGCAATTTGGATAATAAACGGAAAGGCTTCTAAATGTGATTTATGTGGTGGAGACCCCAAATGCTTAAAAGCATGCCCAAAGGGGGCAATAAGTTTAAAAGAGGTTAAATAGGTGAATGAATGTTTGGATATGGGAAAATCTTAGAAATAGATTTGAGTAAAAAGAAAATCAAGAAGAGTGAAATTAAAAAAAATTATGCAAAAAAATGGTTAGGTGGAAACGGGTTTGGTGCAATAGAATTATATAAAAGAATTAAAAAAGTTGATGCTTTTTCTCCCAATAATCCTTTAATATTCGCTTCTGCCGCTTTATCTGGGCTCGTTCCAATAGCTTCTTGCACGGGTGTTTTTTCTAGATCTCCTTTAACTGGATTTTTAGGAGAATCTTATTTTAGAGGAGATTTTGCCCCCGAAATGAAATTCGCGGGTTGGGATGTTATTATAATTACGGGAAAACTATCTAAACCGGGGTACATTTATATAGAAAATGATAATGTTGAAATAAGAAAATGTGATTTCTGGGGAAGAGATTCATGGGAATGCGAAGATGCTTTAAAAAAAGAATTGGGTGATGTTGAAGTTGCTTGCATAGGGCAAGCGGGAGAAAATTTAGTGAGATTTTCTTGTATAACGCACGAATATGGGAGGCAAGCCGGTAGGACTGGCCTGGGTGCAGTTATGGGCTCTAAAAAATTAAAGGCCTTAGCAATTTCTGGTTCTAAAGGACTGAGACCGGCAAAACCCATAGAATTGTTAAAATTAAATGGGGAAATAATAAAATTATCTTTAGGGGAGTCAACAGAAAAATATAGAATTTATGGAACCTCTGGAGGTGTTTTAAAACTTAATAAAGCTGGAGCATTGCCTACAAAAAATTGGAATAAATCAACTTTTGAATTTGCGGAGAAAATTTCGGGTCAAGAATTAAAGCAAGATTGGAAAACAGAAGAGGGTTGTTTTTATTGTCCCATCGCCTGTGGAAAATTAACTTCTTTTGGAAAAATAAAAGAAGAAGGCCCGGAGTATGAAACTATATATGCATTGGGCTCAAATTGTTATGTTAAAGATTTAAAAACAATAGCAGAGGCAAACGAATTATGTGATAGATTTGGTATTGATACAATTACAACGGGAAACATAATTGCTTTGGCGTTTGAATTAAGTGAAAAGAAATTGATTAAAGAAAAATTAAAATGGGGAAGTGGAGACGATATAATAAAATTAATAAAATTGATTGTAAAAAAGAAAGGCTTAGGGAAATATATGGCAGAAGGCATCGTTCCATTTGCCAAAAAATATAAAGGTTTAAAATATGCCGTTCAAGTTAAAGGTTTAGAACCGGGTGGATTTCATGCAAGCGGTTTACCTGCTTATGCGTTATCAATAGCGGTGGATGTTAGGGGTGCAGACCATCAAAGGGCAGGAGCATACGGCATTGATCTCGCTTCAGAAGAAACAAGATACCAAATTAAAGAAAAAGGAAAATTAGTTAAGAAAGCAGAAGATTATTATACTTTATTTGATTCCTTGGGTTTTTGTAAATTTATAAGACATTTCATGACGGTAGAATTAATGGCTAAGTGTTTTACTTTGGTTACGGGAATTGAAACCAATGAAAAGAATTTAATGAAGGCGGGTGAGAGGATTTATAATGTTGAAAAATTGATTAATATAAAATTAGGTTGGAAAGAAAAACATGATAATCTCCCATGGAAAATTTTAAATCAGCCTTTGCCAGATGGTCCCGCAAAAGGTAAAAAAATTAATAAAGGAGATTTTGAGAAGATGAAAAAGGAATATTATAAGGCAAGGGGTTGGGATGAAAAAGGAATTCCCAAAAAATCAACTTTAAAGAGGTTGGGACTATGAAACCCGTATTAGTTATAAATTTTAAAACATATGAGCAAGGTACCGGAAAAAAAGGATTAAAAATAGCAAAAATAGCAGATAAAATTGCTAAAAAAGAAAAAGCAAATATAATAATTTGCGTTCAATTTACAGATTTATATATGATTTCAAAAGCAGTTAAAATACCTGTTTATGCACAGCACATAGACCCAATTAATTATGGTTCTAATACGGGATGGATATTACCAGAATCGATAAAAAAAGCTGGGGCAAAGGGAACATTATTAAACCATTCTGAACGCCAAATAAAATCCAAGATTTTAAATGATTCTATAAATAGATGTAAAGAAATTGGATTAAAAACTTTGGTTTGTGCAAACACACCAAAAAAGGCAAGGGAAATAGCAAGATTAAATCCCAATTTTATTGCAATAGAACCACCCGAATTAATTGGTGGAGACGTTTCGGTAAGTGAAGCAAAACCTCAGGTCATTTCTAAAGGAGTTAATTATGTTAAAAAAATAAATCCCAAAATTCCTTTATTGGTTGGTGCTGGAATAAAGACAACAGAAGATGTTAAAAAATCAATAGAGTTGGGGGCAAAGGGGGTTTTGGTTGCTTCTGGTATTTTAAAAGCAAAAAACCCCGAAAGAGCAATTATAAATCTTATAAAAGGATTTCAATGATTTTATGGAAGAATTAAATGATTATTTAAAAAATATAAGACCGATTAATTTAAAAAAATTAGAAAAAACAATTAAAACTTCGGTAAAAGAGCCACTAACAAAAAAAGCAAAGGAATATAAAATTATAATTAGGGAAAACCCAGCATTTTTTTCAAGAGTAAGAATAAACCCCGAAAGGGAATTAAGAAAAATAGAAACAATAAAACCTGTAAAATTAAAAAAAATAAAAGAATGCTTTTTTTGTGACCCGAAAAATAAATGTGCAAAGTTTTCAAAAAAGGGTTTAAAAGAAATATATTTTTTAAATGATTCTGTTGCCTTTTCAAATTTATTTCCAGCGGGAGAAATTCATGGCGTGATCGTTTATAATTATAAAAAACATAATTTATTGCCCAAGGACATAAGTTTGCAAAATTGGATTGATGGTTTAAATTTGGTTAAGGAAGTGGGTAAAGATTCAAAGAAAAAATACGTTTCAAGTCATATAAATTATGGTCCTAAAGCCGCGGCATCTTTAACACATTTTCATGGACAGTTTCATTGTGAAAATAAAGTCATGTCAAAAACAAATTTAAGTATGAAATTAACAAAAAAACTCTCTGGTTCAACTAAAAAATATTGGAAATCGTGGATTAAATCTTTAATAAAAGAAAATTTAATTATTGACTTCGATTTAGAAACTAAAACCGTTTTTTATGTCGAATGGGCACCTGTTTTTAGCAAAGTTGAACTTGTTATTATGAATATGGAAAATCCATCTTTTTTGAATTTAGATGAAAAAGAAATTAAATCTATTGCAAAATATTTAAAATTGGGCATTAAAACTATAATGGAAAATGTAAGCGATCAGTTTAATGTTGTTAACTTATCTGCCGGAAAAAAAGATGATTTTTGTAATCAATTTAGAATTTTTCCAAGAGAATCAACCTCAAGAGGAATAAAATCTTGGGAAGGTTATTTAGAATTTATGAATGAGACCGTTCCGCATATAAACCCTAAAAAAATAGCAGAAATTACAAGAAGTGTGATGAATTAACATGTATAAAAGTTATTTACCCGCATACTCAAGAGGAAAGTGGGTAGTAAAAAACCATGATAATGAAGGTTGTTTATTTTGCAGAATAGCGAAAGGAGATAAAAAGGTTCCAAAAAGAGTTTTATATAAAGATGAAAAAGTTATGGTTATTATGAATTTATTTCCTTATAATGTTGGTCACTTGCAGGTTATTCCAATAAGACACGTCGTTAATATTGAAAGTTTAAAGGAAGATGAATTTATTAAATTGTTTTCAATGGTTAAAAAAACTGTAAAACTATTAAAAAAGGTTTTAAACCCAGACGGAATTAATATAGGAATAAATATGGGCGGTGAACCATCAGGTGCATCGATAAAGCATTTACACATTCATATAGTCCCTAGATATAAAAGAGATGCTGGTTTTATGGAAATTATTGCTAATACGAAGGTTGTGCCAATAAGTCTGGATGAAACCTATAAAAAATTAAAGAAAGAAGTAAAAATTTTAAAAGAATAAAACAAATGAAAATATATGTCAATATTTAGGGCATATGATATAAGAGGAATTTATCCTAAAGAAATAAATGAAAATTTAGCAGAAAAAATTGGTCTTGCTTTTGGGACATTTTTAAAACAAAAATATAAAAATAAAAAAATTAAGATTTTTGTTGGGTATGATGTTAGGGAATCAAGCCCAAAATTAAAAGAAAGATTAATTAATGGTTTATTATCTACAGGGATAGATGTTATTGATATTGGTTTGGTTTCAACGCCGATGTTATATTTTTCTGTTGCTTATTATAAATTGGATGGTGGTGTAATGATAACTGCTTCTCACAACCCACCAGAATATAATGGTTTCAAATTCGTTGGTAAAAATGCGATATCATTTAGTTATGAAACGGGAATTAAATTTATTGAAGATTTAATTAAAAAAGAAAAATTTGAAAAAAATGATAAAGGAAATTTAGAAGCTAAAAACATAGAAAATGATTATATTAATTTTGTTTTAAGTAATGTGAAAATAGATAAGTCTTTAAAAATTGTTATAGATGCGGGAAATGGTTGTTGCGGTTTATTCGCTCCTAAAATTTTTGAAAAATTAGGATTTGATGTTGTAAAATTATACTGTGAACCCGATGGTAGATTTCCGAACCATTTGGCAGACCCATCAAAAAAAGAAACATTAAAGGATTTACAAAAAAAAGTTTTAGAGGTAAAAGCAGATTTGGGAATTGCCTATGATGGTGATGGCGATAGAGCAGGTTTTGTGGATGAGAATGGAAATATAATAGATAATAATATTATCTTCGCGTTGCTTATTAAGAAGACATTAGAAAAAATCCCAAAAGCAAAAATTTTATATGAGGTTACTTGTTCAAGATTAATAGAAGACATAATTAAAAAATGTGGTGGTCAAGGGATTTTATCAAAGGTAGGACATTCCTATATTCAACAAATAATGGCAAAAGAATCATGTGAACTAGGTGGTGAAACTTCGGGTCATTATTATTTTAAAGAAACTTTTGGATATGATGATGGTATTTTTACATCATTAAAAATAGTTGAAATAATTTTAAAAGAAAAAATTTCAGAAATGATTAAAGAATTTCCAAAATATTATTCCTCAGAAGACATAAGGGTTTTTTGCCCCGATGAAGAAAAATTTAATTTTGTTGAAAAAATAAAAAATGAACTTAAATTAAAAGGATATAAAATTATAGATTTGGATGGAGTAAAGATTTTATTTGAGAATGGTTGGGGGATTATTAGGGCATCAAATACACGACCTGCAATATCTTTTATGTGGGAATCCAAAACAAAAGAAGAATATGATAAAATAGGAAAAATTCTTAAAAATATAATTGATGAATTAAAATCCTTATATAAAAATTCTTAAACTACTCCAATAATTTAAAAGTTTTCGCTCTTCCCCTGTTAATAACTTCGATTTTGCCTTCTCTTCCAAGCCATCCCAGTGCCCCATAAACCTCTTCTATAGATAATTTGGTTTCTTTTGCTATTGATTTTGCACCCAAGTCCTTTTTATTTTTCTTTAAAATCTCCCAAACTTTTCCCGCATTTATGCCAAAAAACACTTCGGGTTTCATATTCACCTTATAATTTTTTAAACCTATCTTTTAATTTTTCCATTATTTTAACTAAATTCGTATATTCCATTTCGTCCATCTCCAATCTATGTGGCTGGAAAGGACCATTTCTCCTTATGAAGTTTGCCATTAAATTCGCTTCTCTTCTTGCTTCATCAAAAGCTGGGTCATCAAACATATCTGCTGGCAAACCTAATTTACCATTTGCTAATTGAAAACCTAAAGCCATAACTCTTGGAGGACCATCAAATCTTGACATATGAGCATCTTTCACAGAAACGGGCATTAAAGGACCGTTGTGGCTTCCTCTATTCCAACCAGCGACATAATGTGGTCTTGCAAACGCTTCTAAAATTTCACCAACATCGGGTAAACCATGCTGTGCCCTGATGATCATAACGGGATCATCCTTACCAACATATTTTCCCGCTATTAAATTTAATCTATCAGTTGATGTTACTGCTGCTATTTCATTATTATCTTTTTTTACTACCGACTTAATTACATATCTACCCACGGTTCCAATAAATGCAAGCATTTCATAACTTTCTTCCGGCGTATTTAACCAAATGTGTTTATGTTCAACAACGTCATGAACATCAAATTTAAATCCACAAGACATACTTGGGTCAATAACTAAACCGGGATTTGTAAATGGGTCCGCAAATATTTTATATAAAGGTAAATTCCATGCACCCGGCTCTGTTTTATCCGCCATAAAAACTATAATTGGTTCTGATGGTCTTTCTTCAAATTCCATTTCCGCTACACCAGGACCCATGCCTTTTAAGTTACCAGAAAAGGTTGATTTTAATAAATCTTGTCCAGCTCCATATAATTTTAGTTTTTTTGCTAATTTTGTACACTCTAAAAATATATTCCAAGCCAAGCCATGAATTTCTGGATTTTCTAATCCTTTATCATGTGTCATTATTAATTGTAAATCATCCCCACAAGCAGTTACGTGAAAATCAATTATTTTATTTTCTTCCTTTGCCTTTTGCATTTCTTTTTTTGCTAATTCTATAATTTCTGGGTGTGAATGGGAATGTCCAACCCAACCGCCAATATCTGCCTTTATCACAGAAAATGTTATTTTCATAAATAAAAATTAACTTTTTCCCTTATAAATTTAACTCTTAAATTAATTTTAAATAAAAAAATAATAAAATATCATGAAATTATATTTGTCATTTTTATGGAATTTACACCGACCACTTTTGCCTTCTAGGCCATTCCTTGATAAGCATATGGGCGAAATTCTTGGTTACAGAAAACAGTGGAGCAAAAAAGTTGTAGAATTTTGCAAGAAATTTATCGACATTTGTATAAATATAGATTTACCATTTGTCTTAAATATTAGTGGAATATTAATTGAGCAATTAGAAAATGAAAACCCAAATTTATTAAAGGATTTAAAAAAATTATTTAAAAAGAAAAAATTTGAAATTTTAGGAACTTCTTATTTTAATGCATTACTTCCCTTTTTACCAGAAGAAGATGTTAAAGAACAAATAAATTTCCACTTAGAAAAAATAAATGATTTTAAACCAAAAGGATTTTTCTTTCCAGAACTTGTATATGATCCGTGGTTGATCGATTCTATTATAGAAAATAAATTTGAATGGATTTTGGCGAGCGATGAATGGTTAAAAATTGATTTGATGAATTATAAAGAAGAAATTTTATTTAAACCTTGTTATTTTTGGGGAATAAAAGGAAATTACATAAAGACAGTTTTAGTGAATAAAAATTTATCTTCTTTATTACAAAATTTTAGTGAAGAAAATAAAGAAAAAATTTTAAGTGAATTAGAAAGAATATTAAACCTTTACGGGAATGAAAATCCAATAATTATTTTTCTTATAAATACAAAGGATATTAATATTGAAATTTTAAATTCTTATGAACTTTTCTTTAAAGAAATAAAAGAAATTAATAATTTTAAACCAATTTTAATTTCTGATTATTTAGAAAAATTTCCTATTGAAGCAAAAGAAGAAAATATATTTTATATTTCTCCTCATTCTTTAGAAGGCGATTGTTCTTTAAAAATTTGGTCACGGTTAGATGAACAAAAAATATTATTTAAACTAATTGATTATGCGAGAGATGAGATTAATTTAAGCAAGGGTCTTGTAATGAATAAAGCGGGAGAAAATTTACTTGAAAGGGCAAAAAGGGAATTGTTTTTGGCAGAATCAGCTGATTGGTTTGATTATAAGAAAAATGCATATAAATTTTTACTTGGAAGAGAACATGCATTAAATGCTTTTAGATTGGCAAAAGCAATTCAAAAATTATAAATTTCAATTTTATTTTTCTTTAATAATTCAAATTCAAAAACATTTGTTATTTTTTCAATTTTATTTATTTTAATTTTTCTTTTTTCGGGTAAAATTAACTTTCCTTTTATTTCTGGAGTTTTTTCAAATTTTATTTCAATTTCTAATTTATTTCTTTTTCTTTGAAAAATAAAATTACCAAAATTATTTCCAATTCTTTTTTCTCTTTTAATTTTATCCCAGTTCTTTGGTATTTTTGGTTCTAAAATTAACTCCTTTTTTATTAAATTTGGTTTTATCCCAAGTAAAAACTCGTCCATTGCTATTATGAACAAAGCAGATGACCACGCTTGCATCGAACATCCAATTAATTCGCCCGTTTCAGCATTTAAAACTTCTGATAAAGAACCAATTTGATTTCTTTCCATATCTTTTACTAAAAAGTTTAAATATTTTAATCCCTTTGAAATATTATTATTTAAAAATTCTGAGCATATTCCCCACCCCGTTGTGAGCCCCCAAACAGAGCCCGTATGATAGCCCGAAGGAGAATATTTTTTATCCTTAAACGATCTTGTTCTTATACCATATTTTGAAACAAATTCACTTTCAATTTTTTCCAACATCGGTCGGGCTTTATCATTATTTATTTGGTTTAAAATTAAGGGGATTATAGGATTTATTGTTAATGAATTATCGGGTTTACTATTAAATGAATCATAAAAATATTTTTCATTTACATTCCAATATTTTTCATTAATAATTTTTTTAATCCTTTCACTTAAATCAAAATTATAATTTTTTAATGCCTCACACCAAAGGGATTGAATCTCTATGGGATAAGACCCCCTATCATAAGAATCCATCCAAGTAAATTTTGAATTACAGTTAACTAAGTAATTCTCGAGTTTCAATTTTTTAATAACGTTTTTAATTGTTTTTTTATTTTCTTTTAAAAATTCTAAATCGTCGGTTAATTTTAAATATTCGTTTAATAAGATTAAAAACAAAGGATTTGTGTCTGCAAAGTTGTATGTGACATTTTCATTTAGTGTAACCATTCCCGGCAAACCATAATTTTTATTATAAAAATTCAAAAAAGTTCTTATGCAATCTTTAACTAACTTAAATTCGCCTATATCCAATAAAGCTTTTAAAGACCAAAAACTATCCCTAAACCAAAATTCTATAAACCAAGGAAGTCCAGCAAAAATTCCTAAACCAAAATCTGATAAATGAATTAGATCTTTCAAATTAAATATACTCCACAAAAATGTTTTATTTATTTTTTTATCGGGCGTTACTAAACCATCAACAAATTTTTTATAATCTTTTGGTTTTTCATAAATTATTTTTTTCCATCTTCTAAAAACAATATCAAAATTTTCTAGTAAATCATTCATTGATTTATTGGAGAAAGAAAATATGAAAGGTATTTGGATTTCTTCTTTGCCGTTTAAAGTAAATTTTATTTCATAATTTCCCGGTAAAAAACATCTTTGTAAAGAACCGCCTGGTTTATGTTCTTTGTATCTACTTTCAATTTTTTCAAAATTTATTTTAATTTTTTTCAAGCGCCCACAACCAAACATAATCCACCACGGTTTATTTTTTGTTTTTACTAAAACAGAATTTCTTACTTTGTTAAATCTTAAATCGTATTCTCTTTCATGATAATTTTCCCATTTTTCTCTTATATTTATTCCGCACTCAAGGGTAATTGATATTTCTTTCTTTTCATCTAAATTCTTTATTTTAAGAACAGAAATAACACACCTTCTTTTTTTGGGAACAAAAACAAATTCATTAATTTCTAAACCATTTATTTTTTCTAACCTAAAATAATGCCACGCCCCCCATGGTTTAAGAATAAATTTATTACAGTTATCCCAAGATAACCATTCTTCTAAATCGTTAGCTTTTATTTTATAAGCGTAATAATCTAAATATTTTAACGGAGGTCCCCAAAGACCACACCATTTATTTTTAAACCCAGTATCAGTATACCTATAAATAAATGATTTTAAGCCTGTTTGAGAATATATTTTATCTTTTAATTCATTTCCTTTAACTTCCCATTTTAACATAAAAATCTTTTTATTTTTTAATTTTCCATAATAAATCTTTAACATTTAAAATAGAAATTTAATTTAGTTGGTTCTGCTTATCGAAAAAAATTATTTTTTATTTTAATTTCTTTGAAAGTAAATAATTATTACGTCATGAAACGAATTATTTTTTTACCCCATTATTTTTAAGCATTTTTTGATAAATCCTTCCCTTTAAATCAAGTAAAATATCCGTTAATGTTGCAAAACCTTGTTGCGGCGTATCGAAATAAGAAAAGTAATGGTGGACATCGCCATCTCCCCACCATTTCGTGCAGATGTTATGTAAATGATCGGAGGTTTGAAGTAATCTCCAAATTCTAATTAATTCAGGATCCCCGGTTTTTTTAATTTCCTCTCCTAAAATTTCTAATTCTTTATGACATTTCATTTGCATTTCGTTTCCAAGCCATGCGGATACATCCATTTCTAAATCAGCCCATGAAATTGTACTAAATTCAAAAACATCAAAAACCCCAACGGGTTGAAATTCCTCAACAATTTCTGATGGTAAGGCAAATCTTAAATTACCCCATTTATTAATTTGGTAAGGCAATGCTTTTAAAAACCAAAATATTCCGGATTCTTCCCATTGATGTTCCCCAAAAGTTTCATAATCTAAAAATAAATTTACACACTGCCCTTCACAGGCGGCGAGCCATGCGGAATATTTTTCTGAAGTTAATGGCCACTGATCCCAATCCCTTGAAGAAAATCTATATCCCACATCATCCGTTAATCTCCTATTTCTTAACAAAATTTTAACGTTTTTACAAACATATTCTGGTGGTTTATAAACATAATTTGGAGATCTCCATTTTAAAACTCTTGGAACGCCTTCAGTAAAAATACCTTTATATCCAAGTTCTTCTGCAACTTGTGCAATTTTATTATTATAAATTAATTCTGTGTTCGTTAAAATTTTTGGAGTTTGACCAAATAAAGATTTAATTAATTCTCTATGCTCCTTTACTTGTTCTATAAATTCAGTTTTCCCATTATTATATAAAGATGCCAATGAATGATAATAAGTTTCATCTAAAAACTCAACACATTTTTTTGGAAATTGTTGGAGCAATTCTATTAAATATGGATGCCATTTTTCTGCTTGTTCTAACCATAAACCAGTTATTGAAAATGCAATTTTAAATGGTTTTGATTCATTTTTTAAATTATTAACTAATTCCAAAAGTATATGTGTTGTGGGATAATAACATTTATTTGCAACTCTATCAAACACAAATTTAGAAAAACCTAAAGAAAAATACCTATCAATTAAATTTTCACAATTTCTATCTATTCCGTGTTTTCTCAACCTTAATGGTTGATGAACCTCAAAGATTAATGAAATTTTTGGCATATAATTTTATTATTTCTATTTTTAAAATTAATTGTCCTTTTTTCATTTTATTACTAATTAAAAATAATTTTTAGTTTTCAACTTTAACTAAACTTTAATAATAATTTAAAATAAAATTTTTTACTAACTTTAAAGTTATAATAAAATCAATACGCATAACTAAAAAAGAGTAAAATTTATATAGGAGAATTTTTTATTATTATTTAAGAGCATTAAAAAATTAAGAGGTGTTTTATATCAGAATAGCATTTTTTTCATGGGAGTCATTGCATTCTATTGTTGCGGGTGGATTATCTTATGTGACAACGGAATTAGCCGCGGCCTTAGAAAGAAAGGGTAACGAAGTTCATGTTTTTACAAGAATTGGTCCAGGACAACCTCATTATGAATGTATTCATGGGGTTCATTACCATAGGTGTGGATTCGATTTTCACCACAACCTTGTTCAAGAAATGCATAACATGAGTAATTCTATGGTTGAAACTTTTTATGCCGTTGAGAATTATTCTGGTCATTTTGATATAGTTCATGGTCATGACTGGATGGTAGTTCCAGCATTGGATAGAATAAAAAGAGAAAGAAATAAAAAAATTGTTTTCACTTTACACTCAACACAATTTGGTAGGGATGGTAATCATTTTCACAACGGTATAGCAGAATCAATAAAAGGAATAGAATGGCATGGGACATATATTGCCGATAGATTAATAACATGTTCAAACAAAATGAAAGAAGAAGCGCAATGGCTTCATAGGGTACCTGATTGGAAAATGAGAATAGTCCCTAATGGTGTAGCGGTTCATAATTACAATGGCTTTATAGACCCCGCATGGGTTAAAGGTAGATATGGTATTGGTCCTTTAGACCCAACGATTTTGTTTGTTGGAAGAATGACTTATCAAAAAGGCCCCGATTTATTAATAGAGGCCATGTACGATGTTGTAAAAGATTATGGAAATGCAAAATTAATAATGGTTGGCGATGGAGAGATGAAACCTCATTTAGAACACAGGGTAAGAGAATTGGGTATTGCTCATGCTGTAAGATTTACGGGATTTATACCCGAAAATGAAAAAATAGATTTGTTTAAGGCTTGTGATGCCGTTGTTGTGCCATCAAGAAATGAACCATTTGGTATTGTTGTTTTAGAGGCATGGTCTGCTGGAAAACCAGTTATATCAACACATGGAACTGGTTCCGGGGAATTAATTTGGCATGAAGTCACAGGTTTACAAGTTTATCAAAACCCAAGTTCAATTGCTTGGGGAATAAAAAGAATTTTTTCTGATTTCGAACACGCCAGATGGATGGGAAGAAATGGTAGATTTGCCGTTGAAAACGAGTTTAATTGGGATAAATGTGCTGAAAGAACCTTAAATGTTTATAAGGAATTAGTTTAAAATTTTAATGTTTCAAAATTTGAAAAATTGGTGATAAAATGAAATGTTGGTTTTGTGAAAAGGATGCAAGAGGGATATGTGTAGCATGTGGAAGGGCCGTTTGTCACGAACATGGATATAAATTAGATGAATTTACACACTCAAAATCAGATACATCAACGGGGTTTGCAAGTTTTTTTAAGGCATTTAATGTTTTAAAATGCAAGGATTGCAAAATTGAGTGGGAATCTTGGGAAAAAGGAAAAAAGATTTTAAAATAAATTTATTAAGGGGTTCAATATAATATATATGACAATAAAACCTTTAGCTGATATATGCTTTGAAGTTTCTTTTGAAAGTGGTAACAAAGTTGGTGGAATACACACAGTTTTAGTTTCTAAATCAGAAGAAATGAAAAAATATTATAATAAAAATTATTACACTATAGGCTTTTTTAATCCCAAAAATTATTTTAAAGAATTCGAAGAAAAAGAAATACCAAAAGAAATTGAAAACGTATTTAAAAAATTAGAAAAAGAAGGAATAAAATGCCATTGGGGAAAATGGATCGTTGCCGAAGATGTTAATTTAATTTTAATTGATCCGAGAGAATTCATGAATAAAAAAGTAAACGGAGAAAAAAACATCCATGTAATTAAAGGACATCTTTGGGATAAGTTTAAAATTGATTCCTTAAGAAGCGGATTTGATTTTGATGAACCTATAGCATGGTCTACTGCTGCTGGAATTTTAATTGAGGAATTAATAAAAAATGTAAAAGAATTTAAAAATAAAAAAATTGTTGTTCATTGTCATGAGTGGTTATCCGGTGGAACTATTTTATACTTAGTAGAAAAAAAAGTTCCAGTTGGTTTAGTTTTTACTACACACGCAACCAGAGTTGGAAGAGCAAAATCCGGCGCGGGTGAGGATTTGATAAAAGAAATAGAAAATGGTTTAAAATCAAATTTAACAATGGATGATAAAGAAGCATATAAATATTATTTAGAAGGTCAGCATTTTGTTGAAAAAAATTGTGCAAAATACGCTCATGTTTTTACAACAGTTAGTGATGTTGTTGGTAGAGAAGCAGAATATGTCCTTGGAAAAAAACCAGATATAATTACTTTAAATGGTTTAGATTTTTCTAAATTTCCTTCAATAAGTGCTTTAGCTATATTACATGAAAAAATTAGGAAAAGAATAAACAATTTTTTAAAGGCGTATTTTTCACCACACTATCCAATTAAATTAAAAAATAGTTCAATATTTTTCATTTCGGGAAGATATGAATTTTATAACAAGGGAGTTGACCTTTATATTCAAGCACTATCTTTGCTTAACGAAAAATTAAAAAAAGAAAACTCCCAAAAAACTGTTTTTGCATTTATTTTAATTCCTTATGAAACAGAAGGCCCAAGAGAAGATTTACTAGAATCCATTATCCAATATCAAAACATAGAGGATTTACTTGATGATGAAATCTTAAACATAAAACAAGATATTATAGATTTGATAATTAATGGAAAAAAATTATGTTTAAATGAAATTGTAAGTGAAGACTTTAAAATAAAAACGAAAATAATTTCAAACTTTTTTAATAAATTTAGAAGTAATGAAGCCCCTTTATCCGCTTTTGAACTTAAGGGGGATAATGAAATTACAAATTATTTAAAAAAATATAACCTACTTAATAAAAAGGATGATAAAGTAAAAATCATATATTACCCAACTTATCTTTCTGTTACCGATGGCGTTCTTGGAATGAGTTATACAGAGTTTGTAATTGGTTCTTCCATGGGTATTTTCCCATCGAGGTACGAACCTTGGGGTTACACTCCTTTTGAAACGGCAGTTTTAAGGACTCTTTCTGTAACAACAGACGTTGCCGGTTTTGGCGCAGCATTAATTAATATTATTAAAAATAAAGAAGATTTATCCAAAAGAGTTCTTAATATTAAAGGAAGAAAACCCGAAGATATAGCTAAGGATTTAGCAAATATAATGGAATGGTGTGTTAAACTTCCGAGAGATGAAAAAATATTGGAAAAAGCAAAATCAAGACAATTTGTTGAAATGTTTGATTGGAAACACCAAATTTCTAATTACATAAAAGCCCATAATTTAGCAATAAAAAAGGTATGCAAATTAAAATAATTATATAAACCCCAATTCTTTTGAAGCTATAACAAACATCGCATG